>NZ_VSLZ01000004.1:300000-405066 GCF_010747475.1 Halorussus sp. MSC15.2
ACTCTACCCCGGACTACTGCGACGAGTTTGCTCAATTCGTAGCGCGGGGTTATTCGGAGTACCCGAGTAACTGTCCGCCAAGAACGATAATCGCAGAGGCGAACAAAAGAATACCCACCCCGGAACCGAAGAGACCACTGTTTCCTGCTGGCGTCGGGCCAGTCGGTGGCGGTGAAAGCAGTTCGGTCAGGCCGAGTGCTACGCCGTACAGGCCTCCAGTCACGAGAACCACACCGCCGAGAAGAACCAATGCGGTACCGGGAATCGACCGAGAGAGCATCCGGTCGAGTGATAGCCACGAGAACGACGCCGACATAATTGAGCGTGTGCGCTCCACAGTAAATAGTTTTCTCCGCCGTGGCAGTTCGTGGTCGGTATCGGGCCAGAAGTCCACGAGATGTCTCGAAGAGAGAACCCGGATGGCGACCGACCGCTACGGCGAGTCCCGACGGTAGTCGTCCAGCCACGGCGGGGCCGTCCTGTCTCCGGACCACTCGAACAGGTGACGCTTCTCGTTGGCGTAGTAGAGTCGGTAGGCCTCCACGTAGTCGTCGGCGTGCCACTGCCCCGTGACCTGCGGCGGGTCGCTCGGTTCGCCGGGCCAGTCGAGCGCCGAAATCTCGTCGCGGTCCAGCGACTCCACGGTGGCCCAACTCCCGTGGGTCTCCTCCGGCGGGTGATTCCACCGGTAGCGCCACTCGTCGTGCGCGGCCTCCGTGTAGTCGTGGAGGTACTCCCAGTTGTCGGGATGCGCGGCGGCCCACCGCGTCAGCGGGTGGTCGGCGTGAGAGAAGTAGAGGTCCTCGCGAGTCTCCGGGTCGCCCTCGGCGTAGCCGTTCGACTGGACCGCAGTGGTCAGGACCATCGCGTTCTCCAACACGGACGAGAGGACGTGGCGGTCCACCAACCAGCGCGCGGTCTGGTCCAAATCGCGGTCCAGCCAGAAGGCGTTGACCATGGCGGGCGTAAGGGACCGAGCGATTTAGGCGCGACGGGAGAGCGCTGACTGACAGAATGGGAACCGGCGTCAGTCCGCGGCGTCGGGGGCCGAATTCGCGAACTCGGCGGACGAGACGCCGCTCTCCGACGCGTCCTGTCCGCCGCCGGCGTCCAGCGCGTCGATGTTGACGAACAGGAACCCCGCGAAGCCGACTCGAATCAGCACGGCGATGTACTGCCCGAGTACGTGGACGCCGAAGGCGGTGAACGCGCCCGCCAGCGAGAGGAAGGCGAACGCGATGAGCATCCCGATGAGGAACAACAGGAGGTTACGCGACTTCCAGTGGAGCAGTCGCCGCTCGTCGGGGAGTCGCTGTGCGGTCTGCCAGATGGGACCCACGAACAGATACGCGAGTACGAGGTGGCCGCCGATGACCACCACCGTCGATGCGAGCGCGACGAGACCGCCCATCGGGGTCCCGAACTGGAAGGCGACGACCTGCACGAACGGGAACGCAGTGACGACGGCGAGTCTCCGACGCGAGACGTCCGCCAGCATCGCGGTGACGAACCACAGCACCGAGTAGGCGACAGCGTCGTTGAGGAACGTCGAGAGGAGGACCGTCTTCCCGCCGACGGAGACGCCGCCGATTCCGGCCGCCGCGAGGAAACTCGTCAGCACGCCGAGACCGACGACGAAGGTCATGAGGTTGCAGTACCGGCGACCGTGGTCCGGCACGTTTCTGAGCCACGCGACTAGCACGGCGAGCGTCGCGGCGTACACGCACCCGGAGGTCGCGTACACGGCCGATTCGCTAATCATCGTCACCTCCGGTGACCGCACCTGCGTCCGGACGAGGCGTCTCGTCCAAGCCACCGTCGTCCTTTGCACTGTCGTGACCGCCTTCGGCGTCGCCGTCGGTGTGACGCGTCTCGAACGCGGTCAGCATCGAACGGAGGTCTTCGGTCCGCTCGGCGAGGGCGTCGGCGCGCCTGCGCACGTCGCCCATGGTCTCGACTGTCTCGTCTGCCGTCGCCGCGAGGTCGTGCGAGCGGTCGGCGATGTCTATCGCGGCCTCACGGACGGTCTCGACCGCCGCCGCGACCTCCTCGGTCGCCGCCGCGCCGTCGTCGGTCGCGCGGCTAATCTCCGCCATGGCGTCGTCCACGTCGGTGACGGTGGTGGTCAACTCCCGGAGCGTATCGCCGGTGGCGGTCACGGTATCGACGCTCGCGTCTATCTTCGTCCTCGTGGCGGCCATCTCCTCGGTCACCTCGGTGACGTCGGTTCGCGCGCCGTCGATTATCCCGTCGATTTCGTCGATGGCGTTCCGGGTCTCGGTCGCCAACTCCTTGACCTCGTCCGCGACCACGGCGAACCCGTCGCCGTCGGCGTCGGCGTGGGCGGCCTCGATGTTGGCGTTCAGCGCGAGCATGTTGGTCTGCTCGGCGATGTCGTCGATGAGACCGGTCGTCGATTCGACCTCGTCCATCCGGTCGTCGAGTTGGTCCACCAACCGACCGAGTCCCGCGACGGCCTCCTCGAACTGCTCGATAGTACCGACCGCCTCGGCCGCGCGCTCCGCGCCCGACTCCCCGACCTCCGCCGCGTCGCTGGCCCGTCCGGCGACCTCGTCGGTCGTGGAAGCGACTTCCTCGATAGTCGCCGAGAGGTCGTTGGCCTCCTCGGCCGCGCTCTGCAGTTGGTCGGTCTGGTCGGTGATGGCGTCGGCGAGCGAGCGGATGTCCCCCGCGAGCGCCTCGTGGGACTCCTCGACCGCGGCCGCGTCCGCCGCGACCGCGTTGCTGGCGCGTTCGACCTCGGCGGCGAAGTCGAGTATCTCCTCGATAGTGCCGGACAGCGACTCGGCCATCTCGTCGTACGCGCCGCCGATGCGTTCGATGGCCTCGATGTCTCCGCTCGTGTCGAGTCGGTGCGTGAAGTCGCCGTCCGCGGCCGACGACATGGCGTCGCCGATTTCCGACGCCTGTTCGAGGAGCAGGTCGTTTCGCTCCTCGGCCTCCTGTTGAGCGCGTTCGGCCCGTTTCCGGGCGCGTTCGGCCTCTTCTCTGGCGGCGTCGGACTCGTCGAACGCCTCGTCGAGCGACTGCCGCATCGTGTCGAACGACGACGCCAACTGTCCGAACTCGTCGCCCCGGTCGCTCTCGGGCGAGACGTCGAGGTCACCGTCCTCGATGGCCTCGGCGGCGTCCGTCAGATTCCGGAGTTCGATACCGACGCTACCGCCGAGAACGATACCGAGCAGTCCGACGTGAAGCGCGAGGACGAACAGCGTTCCGGCGACCGCGCGAGCACCGTCGCCGCCGCCGCGCGCCACGTCCAGCGCGAACAGGACGCCGAACGCCATCGTCACGGCGAGCGTGACGAACAGCGCCGCGCCGATGCGGCGACTGTACTTCCTCGCGACCCAATCTCGGAGAGAACGTCTCTTCATTACGACCACTCTTTCAAGTTACCGTTTGTATACCTTTGGACCACAGTATCACGAGGAATAATTTCGGGTTCGAGACGCTCATGACGCCGTATACGAGCTATCCATCGTAAATTTCTGTTTTTAAACTCGTAAACATTCTCCGGTCGTGTTTCTTCCATCGTTTCCAAGCACGTCACATAGCGATGGAACCGACGGTGCCGGTTCGAGTCCCACCGCGTAGACGGAGACTGTCGGGAGAGTCGAGGTCGGTTTCCGGCAATCAGCGTTTTACCGCTCGCTACCGTCGCTCCTTCGGTAACCATGGCGGAGTACGATTTCGACGGACAGGTGGCGTTCGTGACGGGAGCGGCCCGCGGACAAGGTCGTTCGCACGCCCTGCGGTACGCCGAGAACGGTGCGGACGTGGTGTGTGCCGACATCTGCGAGACGACCGACGAATCGACGTACGAACTGGGCGACGAGACCGAACTGGACGAGACCGCCCGGGAGGTCGAGGAGCGCGGCCAGCGAGCGCTCGGCGTCCAGATGGACGTGTCGGACGCCGCCGAGGTCGAGGCCGGGGTGGAACACGCCGTCTCGGAGTTCGGCCGCATCGACATCCTCGCCAACAACGCCGGGGTCGCGCCGGTCTCGGGGCTGATGGAACTGGACGAGGAGACGTGGGACCACGCGCTCGACGTGAACCTCAAGGGGATGTGGCTCTGCGCGAAGCACGTCGGCCAGCACATGATAGAACGCGGCGAGGGCGGGCGCATCGTCAACACCTCCTCGACCGCCGGGATGGTCGCCTCGCCCGGACTGGGCCACTACAGCGCCGCTAAGCACGGCGTCGTCGGTTTGACGAAGAACCTCGCGATGGAACTGGCCCAGTACGACGTGACGGTCAACGCGGTGTGTCCGACCGCGGTAGACACCGCGATGGTGGGCGGCATCGTCGAGTCCATCGGCGAGGAGATGGCCGAAATCGCCGAGCAGTCTGGACCGGACAACGTGTTGGGCGAAATCGTGCAACCCGAGGACGTGAGCGCGGCGTTCATGTGGCTGTCGAGCGACGACGCCCGCTACGTCACCGGCATCGCGCTCCCGGTCGCGGCGGGGGCGACCGCGATATGAACGCTCGGTGAGACCAGTGAACTTGGAGACGTTTCTGGACTACGACCGGAATCGAATCGCGTGGTGGCTCTACATCGTCGCGTTAGCCATCGGCGTCGCATTCGTCGGCTACTCGTTCGTGGGGATGTTCGTGCTGGGCGTGTTCTTCTACTACGCGTCGCGGCCCATCGACGACCGAATCGGCGAGTACGTGGACAACGACGGACTGGCGGCGGGCCTGACGCTGGCGGGCATCGTGACGCCGATACTGTTCGTAGTGGGCTACGTAATCTTGGTGGGGCTACAGGACTTAGCGTCGCTGTCGGGGACGCCGGGGAGCGGACTGCTCGCGCCGGTGTTGAACGTCGGGGAGTTCACCTCGAACCAGCAGAGCCTGCTCGACACGCTGTTGGAGAACCCGGGGAAACTCCGCTCGCTCGACACGGACCGCGTCCGGCAACTGGTGAGTACCGCTCTCTCCGCGCTGGGAACCGTGGTCAACGTCCTCATCGTCCTCTCGCTGGCGTTCGGACTGGCGTTCTTCCTGCTCCGGGACGACGACAGAATCGCGGCGTGGTTCCGCGACGAGATGGCCCCCGAGGGGACGACCGGGTACGCCTACGCCTACGCCGTGGACGACGAACTGGAGACGGTCTTCTTCGGGAACTTGGTGTTCGTCCTCGTCATGGCCGTCCTCGCGGCGGTCGTCTACTACGGGTTCAACTTCCTCGCGCCGCCCGCCCTGACCATCCCGTTCGCCATCTTGCTGGCGCTGCTGACGGGGGTGGCCAGCCTCATCCCGCTCGTCGTCGGGAAGGTGGTCTACGTGCCGATAGTCGCGTACCTCGCGTGGGTCGCGTCCGGACAGGGCGGTGTGGCGATGATATACCCCATCGGTCTGTTGGTGGTGTCGTTCCTCGTCCTCGACATCCTGCCCCAGACGTTCCTCCAGCCCTACATCTCGGGCAACGACATCCACGTCGGTATCATGATGTTCGCGTACATCCTCGGCCCGATTCTGTTCGGGTGGTACGGGTTCTTCCTGCTCCCGCTGTTCTTCGTGCTGGTGATTCAGGCGGTCCGCATCGTCGTGACCGACCTGATTCACGGCGACGAACTCAGTCCGGACGTGGACGCCGCGCCCTCGCTCGGAGAACGCGACCTCGGCGAGATGGGCGACTCCGACGAGGACGACTCCGCGACCTCCTCGTGACTGGAACACCTTCTCCCGACGCCAACACCACGCCCTGACGACAACACCACGTCCCGACGCGAGGCGAACTACCGTCGGACGAACGTCGGCGTCCCCGGGTTTCCGGCGTCCCGATACCCGAGCGACCGGAGCGCGTACACGAGGTCGGCGAGCGCGTAGTCGGCCGACTCGGTGACGGGGAGCGCGTCGTCGGTGTAGTCGGCGGTTCGCTCCCGGAGGTCGTCCAGCGAGACCTCCGCGCCGGGCGAGTCTGCGAGCGCGGCGCGAACCGAGTCGTCGTCCGGGCCGAGGTCGTAGCTCTCGCGCTTGGTCTGGACGCGCTCCCGGAGGTCGCGGTGGGTCCGACGGGCCGACCGGTCGGGGTCCCGGACGCGCGCGACGCGGGCCACGAGGCGGCGGTTCTCGCGGACCGCCCGGTCCCAGTTTCGGACCGCGGTAACTGCGATATCGGCGAGGTCGTCGGGGTCACCGACGAGACGGTAGTCGTCGGGCACGCAGTCGTATATCCATGGTTCGTCTCGGAGAACGAGCACCTGTCCGCTGGCGGCCTGCTCGAAGGGCGTCCGGGCCATGGTCTCGTACTCGCTGGCGCAGACCGCGAGGTCGCCGCGCCGGAGCGCGGTCTCGTAGGTCTCGCGGTCGGCTTCCGGGAAGGTCTCGACCCACTCGGGACTCGCGTACTCGTCCGGTATCTGCTCCATGCTCGTGAGTAGCGTCTCGACGCCGAACTCCTCGTGCAGGCGCTCGCCGACCGCGAGGAGACGGTCGGCGCGTTTCTTCTCCCAGAGCGACCCCGCGAGGTGGAGGACCTCGGGAGCGTCGGCGTACGACTCCTCGAACCCCGAGAGGTCGATGGGACTCCCGGTCTCGATTGCGTCGTCGAGCGCGTCTTCGACCACCTCGGGACGGAGAACCTCGGTCGCGCGCTCGCGGAGTCGGTCGGCGTCCACTCCGGCCTTGAACCAGACCCCGTCGGCGAAGACGGCCCCGGCCATCGCCATCCTGCTCTGGAACTCGTCGCGGTACGAGCAGTAGCGGTACTTGAACGGGACCTGCAGGTCGTGGACGTTGGCTATCACGTCGAAGGGAACCACGTCGGCGGCCCACCGGTCGGTCTGCTGGCAGAGCCACTTGCGGAGGTCGAACCGGCCGGTCCGGCGCTGGTCCACGACGGCGTCGAGGTACGCGCCCCGGTCGTAGATAGCGCGCTTCAGCGCGTCGAGTTCGGCCCAACTGTAGCCGCCCTCGGTGAAGATGTCGGCCTCGTCTGGCCGGTCGGTGCCGTCTCCGCCATCACCGAACGGTTCGGCCCGAATCGCGGTGACCCGCTCGCGGTCGGCCAGAATCGCCTCGTCCGGGACCTGCGGCGGGACGAGCCAGTAGACGTGGAGCGCGGGGTCGCGGTCGAGCCACCCCTCGACCCACGTCGCGGCGTCGCCGAGGGTGCCGTTTGCCGTCGGGTCGTCGGGGCGGTAGAGTTCCGGAATTAGCAGGACGCGCATCGAGAGTCACCTGTTCGGTCGCGTCGTCCGTGAAAACGACAGCGAGTAGTTTGAACGTCTCGGCCGTTCCGCACCGTCGTAGCGCGAGAGAGCGACCCGACGGTCGGCAGTCGGTACTGCGTTCCGTTTCCTCGGAATCTCGTTCGGGTCCCGACGTGACGAGTGTCTCGTTTTTGTCGTCCGCTCGCGTGTTTCGAGAGTCGTACCAGAAACGCCTTTTCAGTAGCGTTCGTGGTATCGTGCGGAGATGGTTCGTTTGAAAATTTTGGTCGCGGTGATGCTCGTCCTCGCGCTGTTCAGTGGCGCAACGGCGGGTGTCGCAGTCGCACAGGGAGAAAGTGACGAGAATCACTGTCGAGGTCTCCACAACGCCGACGAGAGAACTGACGGCACGTCGGGCGAAGATACCGTGAGAGACGTGCACAGTCTGTGTCATCACGGCGAACTGGGCTGAGCAGCTCCCGCGTATTTTTTTGTCCGTATCGGTAGCGTTTTGGTCTAAAGTTCGGTCAGCCTCCGGGGTCCCGAAGAGGGAGAGACCGTACTATTATCGGCCCGAGTGACGACGCATCCACGCTTTCGAGGAGTTGCTTCGGGTCGGACGTCCAAGTTCTGCCGTCGAACTCTCCCCGACGATTCCTCCCGCTGACCGAGAGACTCGATTCCGAAACCATTAGCCTCCGCCGTCCGAAGTCCGGATAATGAGCGACCTTCTCGTGCGCGCCGCCCGAGGTGAGCGGACCGAGCGACCACCCGTCTGGCTGATGCGACAGGCGGGTCGGTACATCCCGGAGTACCGCGAGATTCGGCAGGACTACACCTTCAGAGAGGCCATCTCGACGCCCGAGGTGGCCGAGCGCATCACGCTCCTGCCGTGGGACATCTTCGAACCCGACGGACTCGTGATGTTCTCGGACATCCTGACCGTCCTCGAACCGCTGGGGCTGGACTACCACATCGAGAGCGGCGTGGGTCCGGTCATCGAGAACCCCGTGACCCGACCGGACGAGGTGCCCGAGAGCCACACCGACGTGCGGGAGGAACTCGATTACGTCGGCGCGCTCCTCGAACGACTCCAGCGGAGCGTCGGCGACCGGACCAGCATCATCGGCTTCACCGGCGGCCCGTTCACCCTCGCGGCCTACGCCGTCGCGGGCCAACCCGCGGGCAAGAAGCAGAAGCCCATCCGGCGGTTCCGCGTCGAGTACCCCGAGGCGTTCCGGAGCCTGCTCGAACGATTTACCGACGTTGTGGTCGAGTACGTCGAGTATCAGGTCGAGGCGGGCGCGGACGTGATTCAGTTGTTCGACACCTACGCCGGACTCCTGACCCCCGACGACTACCGGGAGTTCGTCCAACCGCTCCACCGGCGCATCTTCGAGGCAATCGACGTGCCCTCCATCGCCTTCGTGCGCAACCCCGGCGGCACGCTGGACCTGCTGGCGGACTCGGGCGCGGACGCGGTGAGCCTCGACTGGACGGTGGACATGCGCCGCGCCGCGAACAGTTAGGGGAGATGCCGGTGCAGGGCAACCTCGACCCGTCGTACCTGCTCGGCGACGAGGAGTTCGTCCGCGAGAAGACCGCGGAGGTCATTGAGAAGGCCGGACCCGAGGGTCACATCCTGAATCTGGGCCACGGCATCGACCGCGAGACGCCGGTCGAGAACGCGAAGGCGTTCGTCGAGACGGCGAAGGAGTGGGAGTGGGAGTAGAGAGACGAACTCGCCAGTGACCGACCATCACCGGAGCGCGTACAACACGCCGTTTCGACCGCTTTCGGGACTGTTCTCGGTCGCGACGAACACCGTCTGGCCCACCGCCGCCACTCCGCGAACCGCGCTCCCCGCGTCGAACGACCACCGCTCTCGCCCGTCGAGCGTGAACCCGAAGAGTCGGTTCCGCGCGTCGCCCGGCGTGTCGGGGTCGCCAAACGTGCCCACGAGGACGGTCTCACCGCCGACCGCGACTGTACTCACCCAATCACTGGTCTCGAAGCGCCAGCGTTCGGTCCCGTCCGAAAGCGAGTGTGCAACCAGCGCGTGGTATCGCCGACCGTCCTGTCCGAGACGGAGCGACGAGAAACACCGACCGCGACGACCGCGGACGACCCGACGACGACGGGCGCGTCGTCGTCCGAGACCTCGACCGCGCTCCACCGCCGCTCGCCCGAGTCGGCGTCGAACGCCGAGAGCGCGCCGTTCTCGGGAGCTTGGCGGTAGCTTTCCGACCCGACGAGGACGCGACCCCCGGCGACGACCGGGTGGGACGTGAAACCCGAAATCTCGGCCTGCCAGTCTCTCGGCGGCGTACTGCCGGTCAGTACGTCGCTGACTCGTCGCGAACGGTACCGACAGAGGTCGTAGGTGTCCGTTGCGAACAACGACCCATCGGCGACTGCAGGGTAGGCTTGAGGGCCGCCGGTATCGGTCCAACGAATCCGACCCGAGGCGGCGTCTATCGCCGCGAAGTCGGGATTCCCGCCAACGAATACCGTCTCGTCGGCGACGGCTATGCCATCGACTTCACCGACTGAAGAGCGCCAGCGTCGCTCGCCCGTCGCCGCGTCGAGGGCGGTGAGACCGGTCGATTCGCCCTGGTGTGCCCCGGCGTAGAGTGTCCCCCGTCGGAGCGCCAGCGTCGCACCGCCGACGCTCGCAGTCCACTCGACGCGGCCCTCCTCGCGGTGGAGCGCCGCGACGCCCTGCCCGCCAGCGTGAATCTCGCCGCCGACGTAGACCCGCTCGGGACCGACGACGACGGAACCGGGTTTTTCGACCGGACGGGCGCGCCACGCGACTTCCGGGTCGGTCGGCGGTTCGGCGTGGGGGTTCGCGGCGCGATTCCGGAGGTCGTAGTGGTCTCGGGGCCACGTGCCGAACGAGGGCGTCCACGACTCGACGGGACCGATGCCGACGAGCGTGCTAACACCGCCGAGGGCGGCGACGCCGACGCCGGACGCGAGGAAGTGGCGACGAGAGCAATCGGAGGGCATCGTTCGGCGTGAGACGGAACGCCGGGAAAGAATCTTCGGTTCGCCGACAGGAACGGGTGGAAAGTATTATTGAATCTCGTCCGCCAGCGACTCGGCCTCCCGAATCCGACTGGGGACGCCCATCCGCGCGGTGTAGTTGGTCGCCAGTCGGACGTTCTCCGGGAGGTCGATACGCTCGACGGCGTCCCACGAGGTGTCGTAGGCCGGGAACCCGCGCCGGAGGACGTTCACGGCCACGACCGCCGCCTCGGCGCCCGTCACCTCCTCGAACTCGGCCGCCGCAATCTCGCCCATTCGCTCCTCGCTCTCGTCCAGAATCCCGGGGTCGTGCATCCCGCCGAGGAAGGCCGTGCAGACCCCTCGGTCGAACATGCTGGCGTTCCACGAGACGCCGAGCGTCCGGAGGCCCTCGTCGAACCCGACCTGATAACCGAGCGCCGGGTCCACGCCCGCCGCGTCGAGGTCCGTCCGGAGGTAGACCATGGCGAGCGGGTTGTAGTTCAGTTCGCGGAGCGCGTCGGCCGAGTCGGGCGCGAGGCCGGCCACGAGGTCGGCGGTGAGGTCCGCGGGCGTCGTCAGGACTACGCGGTCGAACGACTCGGACCCGTCGGGCGTCTCCAGCGTGACGGTCCCGTCGTCGCCCTCCCGAACCCCCGTCACGGGCGTTTCGAGGCGGACGTTCTCGGCGTGGGCTTCGGCGAGCGCCTCCGGCAGTCGCTGGAGACCGTCGTCGAAGGAGATGGCCGGCGGCGTGTCGCGCCCGCCGGCGGTGCGGTGGATGGCGGCCTTCAGGAGACTCCCGTGGCGCGCTTCGAGTTTCACGAGGCCCGAGAGCGCGTGGCCGACCGGCATCTCGGCGGGGTCCGACCCGTAGATGCCGCCGAACAGCGGACCGAGCAGGTTCCGGTAGGTCTCCGCGCCGAACTTCCGGGTGAACATCTCGGCCGCGCTCTCCTCGGGGTCCGCGGGGTCGGTGAAGGGTTCGGCGAGGACCGTCCGCTTGGTCTCGGCCGACAGCAGGTCGGTCGCGCCGAACTCCTCGACGGAGAAGGGCGCTGGCCGGAGTTCGCCGTCGGCGTAGACGCAGATGGGGAGGTCGGGGTCCGCGGTGCGGACTTCCGACTCCAGTCCGAGGTCCTGAATCAGCCCGTCGATGCGGTCGGTGCGCCGGACGCGTTGGGGACCCCACTCGAGCAGGTAGCCATCGACGCGCTCGCTTCGGACGACGCCGCCGGGGTCGGGCGCGGCCTCGAACAGGGTGAAATCGGCGTCGCGCCGGTCGAGATAGTGGGCCAGCGCGAGACCCGTGATGCCCCCGCCGACGATTCCCACCGACTGCTCGTCCGTCCTCATATCCGTTCGACCGGCGCGTTGAGGCACATCGCGTCGGGCGAGTCGGAACACTGGCACTGGCGGAACTGGTAGTAGCCAGGGTCGAAGTCGCCGACGAACGGTTCGACCAAGTCGCCGAGGACGTCGCGGAAGCGGTCGTCGTCGTGGGGCACCGGGACCCGGTAGAAGTCGAGACCGAGTTCCTCGGCCTCCTCGCGGAGTTCGTCGTCGAGTTCCGAGAGCGTCTCGCTCTGCTCGTGCATGAAGCTTATCGGTTCGACGACGATGCGCTCGATGTCGTCGGACTCGCCGATTTCCTCGACTAGCTCCTCCACGTCGGGTTCGGTCCACGGAATGTCGCGGTTCTCGTGGTTCTGGTAGCCCAGCGAGTAGGATTCGACGCCGAGCTTTCGGCCGACGACCTCGCAGAACTCCTCGACGTAGGTGTCGTACCTGCTCCCCTCGTCGAGGTAGTGGCGCGGCGTGCCGTGGGCCGAGTAGACGAGTTCGGTGTTCTCGTCGGTCAGGTCCAGTCCGTGGGCCTCGGTGAACCGGCGGACGTTCTCGGCGCGAATCTCGTTGTAGAGCGGGTGGCGGTGCCACCCCGTGATTTCCGCGACCGGCACGTCCCAGTCTCGTTCTGCGGTCTCCTCTTTGAGTTCTTCGAGCGCGGCCACGGTCGTCGAGGCACCGCAGAGCGGGTAGACCGGCAGTCCGACCAACTGGTCCACGCCGTCCTCGCGGGCGGCCTCGACCGCGTCGCCGATGAACGGTTCGGTGAACTGCATGCCGACGTAGGTCTCGACGTCGTAACCGCGGGCGTCGAGTTCGTCGGCCAGCGCGTCGGCCTGCGCCTCGGCCTGCGGGTTCAGCGGGGAGCCGCCTATCTCCTCGTACTCCTCGATGAGACCGGGCGCGCGGCGCTCTGCGAGCTGTCGGGCGCGCTCGCGGGCCTCCTCCTCGGTGTCGGCCTCCTCCAGCGACGCGTTGTTCAGGAAGATGCGTTCGAGATACGCGACGACGTTCTCGCGAGTCGGTTCCGACGGCTCACCGAAGTTGAGCAGGACGACTCCTGTAGACATAGTCGGGCCTTAGGACAGTGTAATGTAATAGCTGTCGCTTGCGGGGCACGTCGCCGCTGCTGCGACGTATCAGTTTTAACACCTCCGAGTACAACGGACGACGTAGAACGTCGAATGACGCTTTCGTCCATCATCGCCGACGTGCGGGGGAACGAACGGACGCTCACCGTGTACGACCCGACCGACCCGAACGACGTCTCGGAGTTGAGGCGCCACTTCGAGGTTCAGAACGTCGAGGTGAACGAGGCCACGGTCCCCGAGGGACCGGAGAACTTCGTCGTCTTGCAGGACGACGGGGAGTTCCTCGCGGCCGCCGACCTCGACACCCTCCGACGCGCCGTCACGTTCGAGAGCGGACTCATCGAGGCGGACGACTTCGGCACGACGCAGGTTCCCGAGATACTCAAGCACGTGGACGACACTACGTTCACCGCCTACGGGAAGCGCCGGATGATTCTGGCCTCGCGCGAAATCGAGGAACGGGCGTGGCGAACGGGCGGCGGCGAACTCCACGCCGGGTTCCAGCGCCTGTCGCTGTTCCGCGACCAGTGGGACCTCTACGCTCGCATCGCCGACCGTGGCGTCCACGTCCACGCCTACGGTCTCCCCGACTGGGAACCGCCGGAGACGGAGTGGCTGACGGTCCACGACGACGACGAGCCAGAAGTCCGGGACTCGTGGTTCGTGGTCTTCGAGTCTCGGGACCGCGACAACTGTGCGCTGCTCGCAGAGGAACGCGAACCGAACGAGTTCGCCGGGTTCTGGACCTACGACGACGCCGTCGTCGGGGACGTGCTGGGCCACTTGCGGTCGGCGTACTCGTAACGCTCGGGAGACCTCCGGAGCGCTACGATTGATACGTCGAGGAAGGTACGGTTTGGGAGCGGGATTCAAGGGCCAGCAAGCCGTTTACGTTCCCGTGACTACCGAAAATCGAGACGGCGAGGACCGACCCGTCGGCGAGCGCCGGGACGACGCGATAGACCGACTGTTCGGGTCGCTGCCGACCGTACGGGTGTCTCGGCTACCCGACGACGAGGAGTGAGTCGTAACGGACGGACGACCGGGATACCGCGGCGTCACCGGTTTCGGTCGCTCAGTCGTCCTCGATTCGACGGTCTTCGAGGTCCGACCCCGGACTCGACGACCACACCCGGGGCACGACGGCCCAGAGGAGTTCGGTGACTAGCCAGAGCACCGCGACGACGCCGAACAGGACCGACGCGAACAGTTCTGGGAAGCCCATCCACGCCGGGGTGATGTACATCAGTCCGTTGAGGTACTTGCCCGGAATCAGGTTCTTCAGGAGTATCCAGAACTGCTCGTCGAGCGGCGGCGTCCGGGTCTCGACACCGGCCCGCCGGGCGCTCTCCCCGCCCGTACTCTCGTCGCCCGTATCGAGGCGCTCGGCCTCGTAGGGGAACGCCACGTCCACGCTCCAGACGACCTCGCCCTGTCGGTTCACCTCGAAGACGCGGTTACCGTTCGAGTCCGTAATCAGGGTGTGGCCGTTCGTCAGGCGGTCGGCGTCGCGGGGCCACTGCATCCGGGCGTCGCGCCACGTCCACGACTTCTGCCACGTTCCGTTCTCGCGCTGGTACTCGACGACCCGGTTGTTCTCGGAGTCGCCGACGACCACCGCCGGACCGCCCGACGACGCGTTGATGTAGTCGGGGTTGTGCTGCTCGTAGAGGGTGTCGTAGTCGTCCTCGTTGCCGAGGGTCCAGTTCTCCACGAGACCGCTGGTCCGGTTCACGAAGACCACCCGGTCGTGGTTCCGGAGACTCGCCATCACGCGGCCGTCGTCGAGCAGTTCCACGTCGTTGACGTGGGTCCAGTCTTCGGGGTAGGGACCGCCGGTCGCCTCGGACGAGAAGGCCTCGGTGGCGTTCCACGTCCACCCGATGCGGCCGGTCTCGGCGTTCACGACGAACACCCGGTCGAGGTAGATGTCGGCCACCAGCAGGTGGGTGTCGTTGATGCGGTCCACGTCGTGGTACCGGGTCTCGGGTTTCCCGGGCGTCACCTGCGACCAGACCGGGGTGACCTCGCCGGTCGTGAGGTTCACCCGTTCGTACCCGTTTCTGGTGCAGGCGCCCACGTCGCGGTGGGCGGCGTAGTACTCGTCCCACGTCTCGCGGTCCACGGCGTACTCGGAGACGTTCCAGTCGTCGGGACACTCCGACGCCGTGAGGTGGTCGGAGTAGCCGTACTCGACGGTCGCTTCCGTGCCGGGGACGGGGTCCACGTCCCAGTAGCGCGTGTGCGAGTCGTCGTAGTGGAGGACGGACCCGTTGGGCGCGAACGCCAGCAGTTCGGCCCGCGCTCGCGGTCCCTCGCCGCGGCTACCGAGCCACGAGTTCGAGTCGGTCGCGACCACGGTGATGCCGTCGCTCTGCGGGGCGACGCGGGCGTCGGCGTCCGTGAGACCGCTTCCGTCGAGGTGGTCCTCGACGGTCCCGTCGGCCGAGGTTATCGCGTACCCGGACCCGACGGCGAGGGCCGTGACAGCGAGTACCACGGCGAAAACTACGCGGAGGCGGCGTTTTCGAGTCACTACAGGTTTGGCAACGAACACGCATTTAATCTTTACCGTAGCGACGACCCCGGCGTAGACGCCAGCACACGGTGTCCCCGTGACGAAACGGCCGGAGACGCGGACAATCCGACCGGAAATAATTCGACTATCGATAGGTCGGTGCGAACTGCGTTCGGGCGCGAGAGCCGATTACTGGACGTGCGGTTCGAACACGTCTGCCCGCAGGGTCTCGTGGACGTGTTCGAGCAGATTCCGCAGGTTCTCGGCGTCCTCGCGGTTGTACTTCACGAGTCGGTCGAGCGCCGCGTCGTCCTCGTCGCGGTCGTAGCGGTGCCAGAGTCTGACCGCCTCGCGGCCGTCCACGTCGTCGTCGTCGCGGTCGATGCCGACCTCGCGCTCGACGGTTTTGAGACCGCCCGAGAGACCGACCTGCTTGCAGGTGTACATCAAATCGAGGTGGGGCGTGGTCACGTCGAGGTCGAAGTTGTCTTCGAGGAAGGGTTGGTCGAACCGCTTGCCGTTGAACGAGACCAGCACGCTCGACTCCGCGAACTCCTCGCGGAGCGCTTCCGCAGTGAGGTCTCTCCCCTGCACGTAAGTCCGGGTCTCGCCGCCGCGGTGGAGACTGACCGTCGTCACGTCGTGGCGCGCGCTGTCGAGGCCGGTGGTCTCGATGTCGAAGAAGCAGGCGTCGTCGGCGAAGTTGCCGTAGGTCCGCCAGAGGCTCCCGCTCGGCAGTCGCTCGCCGAAGAACGAGGCGTCCCCGGCGTCGAGGCGCTCCCGGGCCGCGTCGATGAACTCCCGGACGTACTCGGTGGTCTTGGGGCCGAGCAGGCCGTCCTCGAAGTCGTCCCAGTGGGTGACGCCCTGCTGCCAGAGTTTCCGCTCGGTCTTCTCGCCCACCCGGCGTGCGCCGATGAACGAGTTCTGGAGTTTCATTAGTGGGCCGCATTCGTGGGAGGGGTCTTAGTCGGGTGGGTTTTCCGCCGACGGACCCCCGACGAATCGACCCGAGAGGAGGTTAGGTGTGACAGTCACCCCCACGATTCGGCCCTCACTCCACGAACTCGATATCGGTGTCGCATATCGGACAGGAGTGGACGCCCCGGCTCTCGTCCAAGTCGGATTTCCGCCCGGTCCACCCGCAGTCGGAACAGAGAACGGTGTCGCCGCTCACGGGCGTCGGTTGCGAAGGCTGATACATAAGAGTGGGGCACAGAAGTCGCGCGAAGCGTCTGGCTACAGATTGTCGAGAGAGGCGTCCGGCGACTGACCGGCGGGTTATGTCGAGAGTATAATAGGAGGAACCGTCCCGGCTTCACTCCAGCAGGTCGCGGTACGCCGGGTGGACCCACGCGTACTCGACCGCTGTCAGGCCCTCGCGCACGTTCTCGTTGCGCGCCAGCGTCTCCGCCTCGTGCTGGCGGACGCCCTCGGCGTCGTAGGGAATCGCCGACGCGAACACGCCCTCGTAGTGGTAGACCACGCGCTCGCCGCCGTCCTCCAGTCCGACCAGCGAGTACGCGCCGTTGGCCCGGCGCAGGACGTTCGCGGCTTTCACGTACACGTCGGTCCCGCCCTGCTCGCGGGCGATGGCCTCGCAGAGTTCGTCGAACCGTTCCGTCCTCCCACTGGACGCGACCGAACTTGCCATGTGAGCGTAATGGGCGGATATCACTAAAGGGGTGAGCCAAGCGCGGTGAAACTGAAAGTGGTCGACGGGACCGGACATGTTCGTCCTGCGGGTCCCGGAACTGGTCAGTATCGTACGAACACGTAGATTGATAACGCTTCAGCGTAACGTAAAAGTGCAGACCTGGCTGCGTGTCAGTGTCTGACGTCCTGGGCTGGTATCCCACTATCACTACCCCCAAACTGGCTTTGCGCAGTTCGAGTCCTCGAAACTGTTGAGCGATAGCGGAGCGGCCGGACGCCGGATTCTGTCGCTGGCCGAAGCACACATCCCTCCGGCAGACGTACTGGCCCTGTGTTTCCCGACGAGATAGAGACAGCGCGCCTGCGACTCGTCCGTCTCTGCCGCGAGAACGTCTCGACGGCGGAACTCTACCGGCACATGCGCGCGGATGCGCCCCACATGAGCGAGGTCAGCGAGTACGCGATGTGGGACCCCCACGAGACGCCGAAGGACACCGACGACTTCCTCACCGACACCGAGCGACAGTGGGACGACTACGAACAGGCCACCTACGCCATCTTTCTGCGGCCCTCGGAGTCGAGCGACGACGGCGAGCGCCTCGCGGGCACGACTAATCTCCACTTCGACTGGGAACGTCGCTCGGCGGAGTTGGGTATCTGGCTCCGCAAACCCTTCTGGGGCCGGGGGTACTCCGGCGAGCGCGCGGCGGCGATGCTGGAACTGGCCTTCGACCGACTCGACCTCGAACTCGTCGGTGCGTCCCATCAGGACGGCAACGCCAACTCCCGGCGTGCCATCGAGAAGTACGTCGAACGGTTCGGCGGCCAGTACGACGGCGTCCTCCGCAACTTCGTCCCGCAGGGCGACGAAGTTCGGGACCTCCACCGCTACACCGTCTCGCAGGAGCAGTACCGGGACGCGATGGGGGACGAGACGTGAACAGCATCGCGGGTTCGGGGTCCGAGACGTTCAGAACGTGAGACCGTGCTGTTCGGTGATGTGATGGGCGGCGGTGCCCCAGATGTAGTTCTCGCCCGGCCACCACGTCCGGGCGTTGTTGAACCCGCCGACCAGCACGCCCGCGTCCGGGTCGTCGGGGTCGGGGTGGTAGTTGACCGACCCGCTGTCGCCGTCGGCGAACCCCGACTCCCGGCCCCACTTGAGTTGGCCCCGCTTGCAGATGGCCCCGTACGCGCAGGTGAGACCGTCCACCGCCTGAATCTTCCCCTTCGTGTGGCCGGTCTTGACGCCGCGCTTTTCGAGCGGTTCGCCCGCGGCCTTCAGGTCCGCGAGACCGACCTTGGTGAACTGGCCGACGACCCGACCCGGCGACCCCTCGTGAATCCGGTGGAGCGGGCGGTAGTCTGCCGCCGGTCGGGCGCAGACGACGTCCGACTTGGGGTATCCCGACCGGACCTCGCCGATTCGCGTCCGGCCGCCGTCGAGCAGGTAGAGCGGTTTGCCGCGGTTGTCGGTGCCGCCGAAGACGTGGTTGGCGGTGGCGAAGTACAGCGACCCGTCGGTCGGGTCGGTCATGGCGGGCGCGAGCGTCCCGTAGAGGTCGTCGCTGGCGACCGGGACGCTCCCGGGAACGCCCTCTTGGGCCGACGGCGACGCCGACCCGCTCGGTCCGGCGTCCAAGTCCGTGTCGCGCTCCGTCCTCGGTTCGACGCGACGGACCTCGACCGGCGTCTCTTCGACGCGCTCGGGCACCTCACCGCGGGCCTCTTCCGCGGTGACCTCGACGCGAATCTCCGCGTTCGGGCCGCCGTACTCGCCCGGTGACACCGCCGAGTTCGCCACGGCGTCGTGGTGTATCACGTCGAGGTTCCGGTGGGCCGCCAGCGCCGACCGGAAGTCGTCGTACCAGTCGGCCGGAACCGTCTTGCGTCGGGGTCGAAACGCCCCGTCGTCTCCCCGCGTCAGACCGTAAACCACCGGCACCTCGTCCCGACTCGCCGCGCGTACGTCCTCGGCCGTGAGAAGTGACGCCGAGAGCGCGCCGAAGCCCAGACCGGCCAGCGTGTCCACGAACCGACGCCGCCCCATCGTGGTCACCGATTCGTCGTGGACCGCGCTAGTCCGGTGCGTAGTGTCGTCTTCCCCCATTTCCCCGCACACCTGTACGCCGGACTTTCACTTGAAACTGCTTGCCCGCGATACGGGAGCGACCGTTAGTACAAGCCCGACGAGAGGTCGTGGAAACGTCGAAGAGCGACCGCCGACGCGGACGGTGACAGATTCGGAGTCTGTCTCGGTCAGGTCGGACCGAGAACCGCGTCGGTCTCGACGCGGGTCACGGCGTCGAGCGAGCAGACCGCGTCGATGTCCGACTGCTCGACTTCGACCAGCAGACGGTCGAACTGGAGTTCGCGGACGAGTTCCCCGTCGAGCGATTCGACGGACGCCGCGACGGTCTCCGCCGACGCGTCCTCCGCGACGGACAGGACAAGACGGACCGTTTCGCCCGGAATCGGGTCCCGACGAAGCGACCGGACGGTGTGGCTGAGGTAGGTCATGTATCGGCGTTTAGAGCGGTTCCCACGTCCGCGGCGAGTCGTTCAGGCGCTCGCACCCCGACTCGGTGACGGCGACGAGGTCTTCGATTCGGACGCCGAACTCGCCCGGCAGGTAGACGCCGGGTTCGACGCTGAACACCATCCCGGGTTCCAACTCGGTCTCGTTGCCCGCCACGACGTAGGGGTCCTCGTGGACGTCGAGACCGACGCCGTGGCCCGTGCGATGGACGAACCGGTCGCCGTAGCCCGCGTCCTCGATGACTTCGCGGGCGGCGCGGTCGATTTCTTCGGCGGGGACGCCGGGTTCCACGGCGTCGATTGCGGCCTGCTGGGCCGACCGGACGGTCTCGTGGACCGCCTCGTACTCCTCGGGCGGGTCGCCGGCGAACACGACCGTCCGGGTCTGGTCGCCGGGGTAGCCGTCGACGTACGCGCCGAAGTCCAGTACCACGGGGTCGCCGCGCTGAATCTCCCTGTCGCCGTGGCGGTGGTGCGGTTTCGCGCCGTTCGGTCCGGACCCGGCGATGGTGCCGAACGCGACCCCCTCGCCGCCCGCCGCGGCGAGTCGGCGCTCGATTTCGTCGGCGAGTTCGGTCTCGGTCATCCCGATGGCGTTTTCTCCCAACTCTCGAATCTCGACGCTGACCCGGTCGGCGAGTTCGGCGGCGTCCCGGAGCGCCGCGAGTTCGGCCTCGTCCTTCCGCATCCGGAGGTCGTCGAACACCTCGCTGGCCAGACCGAAGTCGGCGTCGGGGAGCGTCTCGCGGAGGTCCTGCGTGAACAGCGCCCACATCGTGTCGTCCACGAGGAGTCGGCCGCCCCGGAGGTCGAACTCCGCGGCGAGGTCGGCCACGAGTTCCGTCGGGTCCTCGCCGTCCGACCAGAGCCTGATATCCTCGACCCACGAGGCGTCTCGAATCTGTTCGTCGTACATCTCGGGCGCGACGAACGCCGGGTCGCCGTCGCTGGGAATCACGAGGAACAGGTGGCGCTCCATCGGTTCATCGCGGAACCCCGATGCGTAGAAGAGGTTCGTACTCGGGAACAGGATGGCCGCGTCCGCGCCCAGTTCGCCGAGTCGGTCCTGACACCGCCGCGTTCGCGCTTCGAAGGCGTTCATGTCCGTGGGTTGTTCGGGAGTCGATTTAAATGTAGGCGGACGGCGTCACGAAAGCGAGCCGTCGCAGGTGGCGGTGTCCGTGATGGCGTGAACGTCGGTGGACGTGTGCCGACGGCCTTCTTGGTATGTTTTGACGTACCACAATGGTCTTGTATCATATTCTTTCGCCAAAGAACTTATCCTGTCCAGAGACCTAGGACCGCTACTGATTACCAGCGTCGGACGACGGCGCGAAGCGAGGAAGACGATGGACGAAACGCAAACGCACACGGTGGAAACCGCTCGGACCGAACCGGACCGCACCGACTTCGACGACTACGCCAGCTACGAGGAGAACGACTCGCTGGTCGTCTGCGACCGACAGAACCCGAACGCGTGGGTGAAGTCGGACGTCACCGCCGAGATTCGCAGCTAGTTTTCCGGCCTGAAAACGTAGACCGACGCGGCAGTCGACGGAACGCTCAGCGGCAGTTGTGACAGACGTACTCGGTGGGGTTCGACCCCTCCCAGTCTATCATCGACACGTACTCGCCGCACTCGCGGCACCACGTCCAGTAGAGCGGTCTATCGACTTCCGCCACGGTCCGGACCTCGGGCGCAGTGTCGTCGCCGGAGTCCCGGCGAATCTCGACGTACTCACTCGTGACCCTCTCGACCTCGCCGTCGATGGAGGCGTGCTGGGTGTTGCTGATGCCGTCCGACCCGGGCGTCGCTATCATCTCGCCCGCGCCGACCTGCTCGCCCGGCGACACGATTGGTTCGCTCGGGGCCACGACCCCCTCGAAAGCGGGGTTCGTCACTAGCGGAATCCTGACCCTCTCCGGACGCAGGGTCTCGGTCGGTTGGGTCTCGTGGTCGCCGTCCCAGTTGTACGCACTGATGACGTTGATGCGGCCCTGACTGCCGAGCGTGTTCTCCCAGACGACGTCGCCATCGAGGACCAGCACGCAGTTGGTGCGCTTGGTGACGCCGAACCCCTCTGGGTTCTCGATTTCGAAACACCACCCCGGACCGCCGTCGGCGAGCAGTTCGCCGACGTCGAGGTCGGACACCGAGCGACCCGCGGCCCGGAGGACCTCGTCGGCGGGCGTCCCTATCGGTACTTCGAGGAACCGGTGCCGGGGGACGTTCCCGCCGACGTGGACGAACTTGTGCGTCGTCGGCTCGCCGTCCCTGAACGCCCTGAAGATGTTGTACAGGGTCTCGGTGTTCTGGACGAGCCAGCCGTGGTCCATCGGCAGGTCTTGGCCGATAACCTCCCCGCCGACCATTCGGAGCAAGACGCTCTCCATCCCGTACTCGTACTTGTCTTCCGTGTAGGCGAAGACGACGCCGGACTCCTCGTCGGGGTCCACCGGAAGTTCGGCCGGTCGGTAGACCGTCGCGTCAGTGGCAGCCTCGAACTCGCGCATCCACTCGTCGCGGTCCTTGGCCTTCGCCCCGACGACGACCGTCTCGAACGCCCTGTCGACGAGCGCGTCGAAGAGTGCGGCGAAGTCGTCGGCGTGTTCGCGGCCGAGCCACTTGTCGATGTAGTAGTTCGGTTCGCTCTCTTGGTGGTTCACGAGCAGGTGGTCCACCTCGTCGATTCGGTCCCACTTGGCGTACGACGGCATGCCCGCCCCGCCCGCTCCACTCACGCCGGCGTTCCGGAGCGTCGTCGCGAGGTCCGAGAGTTCGGCCTGTTCGAGTTGCTGGAGCGTGACGCTCATACGAGAACATACTCATTAATAATCCATAATAATATCGGTACGCATAACGATTTAGATACGATTGTTTGTTATTGACCACCATGTAAGGGGAAGCTGGTCACTGCCACCTCAGCTAAGTAGAGCGACGTGGTACAGGCTCCGTGGTCCGGGACCAAGTGGCCGATTTCTCGGTCGAGTACGTGCAAGCACTGGACGAGGAGGGCGACCTCGACGCGGCGCAGGCCCCCGACGTGGACGACGACCAGTTGGTGGAGATGTACAGGCTCATGCGCCTCTCCCGCCGTGCCGACGAGCGGGCCATCGCGCTCCAGCGCCGAGGCGAGTCCGGGACCTACGCGCCTGCCATCGGACAGGAGGCCGCACAGGTCGGGTCAGCCATCGCGATGACCCCCGACGAGTGGATGGTGCCGTCGTTCCGCGAGAGCGCGGCGTTCCTCACGCGGGGCGCGCCGTTCCACCGCCTGCTGTGGTACGCCATGGGGATGGAGGAGGGCGCGGAGGTCGCCGACGCCAACTTCCCGCCAGCGATTCCCGTTGGGACCCAACCGCTCCACGCCGCCGGCATCGGGTGGGGACACGAAATCGCCGGAGAGCGGAAGGCGGCGCTGACCTACTTCGGGGACGGCGCAACCAGCGAGGGCGACGTGTACGAGGCGATGAACGTCTCCGGCGCGCTGGACGCCCACGCGGTGTTCTTCTGCCAGAACAACCAGTGGGCCATCTCGACGCCGCGCGAGACTCAGACCCGGGCCGAGACGCTGGCCCAGAAGGCGGTCGCGGCGGGAATCGAGGGCGTGCAGGTGGACGGCAACGACGTGCTAGGCGTGCTCTCGGTCGCGAGGGACGCGCTCGAATCGGCACGTGAGGGCGACCCCGTGTTCGTCGAGGCGCTGACCTTCCGGCGGTCGATGCACACCACCAGCGACGACCCGAGCGTCTACCGGACCGAGGAGCAGGAGAGCGAGTGGGAGACCCGCGACCCCATCGTCAGGTTCGAGGCGTACCTCCGGAACGAGGGCCTGCTCGACGACGACCGAGTGGACCGGATTACCGACGAAATCGAGGAGTTGCTCGCCGACGAGATAGACCGGGCGAAGGCGGGCCGGGAGCAGGTCGTACCCGCGGAGATGTTCGACCACGTGTTCGCCGAGACGCCGCCGGAACTCCAGCGACAGCGGGAGACGTTCGAGCGCGAACAGGGCGACGGCGAGGTGGCGTCCGCCGAGGAGGGGATGAGCGGCGAGGAGCGCGCGGCCGGCGGAGAGGTTTCGGGGCGCGGCGACGTCCGCGAGGAGAGGGAGACGTCGGAGGACGAGGAGGTGTCCGGCCGTGGCGAATGAACTCCGACTCGTGGAGGCGATTCGACAGGCCCTCCGAGAGGAGATGGCCCGCGACGAGTCAGTGGTCGTCTACGGCGAGGACGTGGGCGTCAGCGGCGGGGTGTTCCGAGCGACGCAGGAGTTGCAGGACGAGTTCCCCGAGCAGGTGTACGACGCGCCGCTGGCGGAGGCCGCCATCCTCGGGATGGGCGTCGGTCTCGGCGCGACCGGGTTCACGCCCGTCCCGGAGATTCAGTTCGCCAGTTTCGCCTATCAGGGGTTCCACCAGTTGGTGCAACACGCCTCGCGGATGCGGAGTCGGACTCGGGGGACGCTCGGAGTTCCCATGACCGTCCGAATGCCCTACGGAGGCGGTATCCGGGCGCTGGAACTCCACTCCGAGAGCTTCGAAGCCGGGTTCGCCCACGTGCCGGGCCTGAAGACGGTCGTACCGTCGAACCCGTCCGACGCGAAGGGCCTGCTGACCGCCGCGATTCGAGACCCCGACCCCGTGATGTTCCTCGAATCGACGAGTCGCTACCGGGCCGCTCGGGAGTCGGTCCCCGAGGGCGAACACACCGTTCCGCTGGGCGAGGCCGAGGTCGTCCGCGAGGGCGCGGACGTGACCGTGGTCGCGTGGGGCGCGATGCTCCACGAAGCGATGAGCGCGGTGGAGGACGCGGAGGCAGACGCCGAAGTCGTCGACCTCCGAACTATCTCTCCGATGGACTCGGCGACGATTCTGGAGTCGGTCAGGAAGACCGGCCGGTGCGTCGTCGTCCACGAGGCCCCGCGGACGGGCGGCCTCGCGGCCGAGATTACCGCCCGCATCAACGACGACGCGCTCTACCACCTCGAAGCGCCGGTCGAGCGCGTGACTGGCTACGACGTGCCGTTTCCGATGTTCGCCCGCGAGGAGGCCTATCGACCCGACGAGGAGCGAATCCGGCGCGGCATCGAGCGCGCGCTGTCGGCCTGACGAGCGTCGAATCGGTGGCGTCGGACCGCCGGGTTAGTACTGCTCGGCTTCCAGTTCTTCAAGGTGCTGTTCGAGTTCGGGGTACTGCTCCACGTCAACGAACCCGTAGTCGCCGCCGCCGTAGAAGCTCTCGGGGAGTTCGCGCTCGACCAGCATCGTCTCCGGGTCGGCGTCGACGTGGTTCACTTTGTTCAGCGGGACGACTCGGACCTCGTCTGTACCGTCGAGACAGACCACGCTTCGCTCGCGGAACAGTACCGCGTCGAACTCCAGCGCGTCGTACTCGTCTACCGTGTACACTGTCGGGCGGGTCGGTGCCATACGTCCTGAAGCAGAGGCTCCGTATTAAAATCAGGTGGAGAAAAAGGGGGACTACTGCGAGAGCGGGGTCGGACTGCATCGAATCGGAACCCCTACGCACCGTAACCCGTGTTTTCCGTGACGAAACAGTGGGTTTCGTCGGGTGGCGTCGCGGTAACTTCCCAGTACGAGAGGCCGTATATCTTTCATATACTTCACATCAAATGGCCACGCAGGGTTTATCTACCACACCGCCTTACTAACAGACTCATGACGGGGCCAATCCGCCAGCGGGAGCGGGACCAAGAGACCGAACGGGAGCAAGAGTCCGAGGAATCGCAGACCTGTCCGGAGTGCGAGGCCGGAACGTTAGTCGCGGACGCTGGCGGGAGCGAGTTAGTGTGCGAGGATTGCGGATTGGTCGTCGAGGAACGAAACGTGGACCGCGGTCCAGAGTGGCGAGCGTTCAACCACCAAGAGCGCCAGAGCAAGAGTCGAGTCGGTGCACCCACGACCAACACGATGCACGACAAGGGCCTGACGACCACCATCGACTGGAAGAACAAGGACGCCTACGGTCGGTCGCTCTCCTCGGAAAAGCGGAGTCAGATGCACCGACTCCGGAAGTGGCAAGAGCGCATCCGGACGAAGGACGCGGGCGAGCGGAACCTGCAGTTCGCGCTGAGCGAACTCAACCGGATGGCGTCGGCGCTCGGGGTTCCCCGTTCCGTACAGGAAGTCGCGTCGGTCATCTACCGCCGCGCGCTCAAGGAGGACCTGATTCGGGGGCGCTCCATCGAGGGCGTCGCCACCAGCGCGCTCTACGCCGCCTGCCGGAAGGAGGGCATCCCGCGCTCGCTGGAGGAGGTCTCGGAGGTGGCCCGCGTGGACCGCAAGGAAATCGGTCGGACGTATCGGTACGTCTCGCAGGAACTCGAACTCGGGATGCAACCGGTGGACCCCAAGAAGTACGTCCCGCGGTTCTGCTCGGACCTCGACCTGAGCGAGGAAGTCGAGAGCAAGGCCAACGAGATTATCGACGTGACCGCCGAGAAGGGACTGCTCTCGGGGAAGTCGCCGACGGGGTACGCGGCCGCGGCCATCTACGCCGCCTCGCTGCTCTGCAACGAGAAGAAGACCCAGCGCGAAGTCGCAGACGTCGCTCAGGTCACCGAAGTTACGATTCGGAATCGGTATCAGGAGCAGATAAAGGCCATCGGACTTTACAACTGAGCGACCGAACGTTACCGTAACCGGGTTCGCGCCGGGGACGACCATGGAAAAGGAAATCGGACGGCGGTTCGAGCGACGATTGGACGAGGAGTTCGGCGGCGACGCCGGAACGCGCCGAGTAGTCGCGCGGCAGGCCCGCGACCTCGCCGACTCGGGGCAGTTCGAGACCGACGTGGACCGGCAACTGACCGCACCGGTCGTCGTCGAGAATCTCCGCGACGCACCCGACGACCTCGCGCTCGCCGAGAAGTGGAACTGGTGGATGGGTGCGCTCGAACTCGCCTACGGCGGCTACGACCGCTTTCGAGTCGTGCGGTGGGCGGGCGGGCCGGAGTGAGCGAGTGAACCGGACCAGTAGCGCCGGCGGACCGAGGAAGTGCGCGTGCGGAGACACGAGGAGTCGCAGAAACCACGGAACGGACAGCCCTCGCAGTCAGGCCGGTAACCAACCCGTCGCTGTGAGATACGCGACGTAGAACTGAATCGCGTTGAACGCCCCGTGGACGAGGGCCGGAACCACGAGGTTGTCGGTCCGTTCGTACGCGAGGCCGAGAATCGGCGAGAGGACGAGCAGCACCGCGAGGTACGCGATTTTTCCCGCGCCCCGTAAGGAAAAGACGTGGACCACCGCGAAGACGAAACTCGCCGCGGCGATGGCGACCCACGGCCCGAACGCCTCGCGAAGGCGGCCCTGCACGACGCCGCGGTAGAGCAGTTCCTCGCCGGGACCGATGAACAGGAACGAGAGCGGCACGAGCAGGAGGAAGATTCGGGGGTCGCGTTCGCCGAACTCCGCGACCGCGTTCGACGCCGACTGAACGCCGAACGCGGAGAACAGCACGGAGAGTGCGACGAGACCGGCGAACAGCGCCACGAGGCCCCCGACCGACCACGCGAGGTCCCGGAGGGTCGGGACCCGGGCCGCGACGAAGTCGAATCCGCGGTCGGTGTACGCCAGATAGCCGAGCGCGAACGTGCCGAACGCGACGCCCTGTCCCATCACGACCGAGACGCCGAGCAACAGCGCCGGACGCTCCATCAGGGCCACGCCGACCTGAATCAACGCCAGCGCGGTCACGCCGACGACCGCTACCGCGAACCCGTAGCCGCCGACCCCCAGTAACGCCGCCGCGAGCAGGGTACGTCCGGGCGAGACCGGCGACGACGAGTCCCCGGCCCGTACTCGTTCCATTTCGGACGAAGTACGACCCGCGGTCACTTGAAAGTCGCTCGCACGGCGTCGGCGGGCGTCGTCGGACCGCGGCGGTACCGAGGGCGAGTCCCGCGAGTGCGCTCGACCTCGAAGGCCCGGAGCAGGACGACCAGTCGGCCGTCCGAGAGCGTCGCGCGGAGCATCGGCCCGCGACTCGTGGCGGTCACGTAGGGCGGGTCCGCGACCGGCGGTGCCGACAGCGACTCGCCTGTCGCGCACACCGCGTCTGCGAGCACGTCGGGCAAGCAGGTCCACACTCCCGCGGATTCGAGTCCGGCGCGGAGCGGAGCCGCGACCGCGGCGGGGTCAGTAGTCCAGTCGTCGGCCCACGTCTCGGCCACCGCGTCGGCGCACCGCAGGACGGTCTCGACGGTCTGGGAGTGGGTTTCGAGGACGCGTTCGCGGGCGAGGGTGGCGGGTCCGGTCACGGGTACGTCTGGCAGTTCGGACGCCGGCGCATAAACCTCGGGGGAAAAGCCTACAAGTGAGGGGCCGAACCGTGAGGATAGAGATGGAACAGATGATTCCACTATTCGGACCAGTGCCCGGCGGGATGGAGATGATGGTGATTCTCCTCATCGCCGTCCTGCTGTTCGGCGCGAACAAGATACCGAAACTCGCCCGCTCGACCGGTGAAGCGATGGGCGAATTCAAGAAAGGACGACAGGAAATCGAGGACGAACTGCAGAACGCGGCCGACCCCGAGACCGACTCCGAGGTCGGCGCGGCCGAGACCGACGCTAACGTCGAAACCGATACCTCGGAAGCGTAGACGATTTCACACGCCGACGCGTAACGCAGATGGTTCGCTTTTCGCCGCGCTCGTAACCAGTTTCAGTTGCTTCTCCTCCCGAATCGACCCCGAGGTTAAGGGGCTTCGGTACCCACGTACGAGTACATGAGTAGCGAGGAACTTCAGGAAACCAACACCGAGGAGCGCTTCGAGTTCAAGAAGGAGGAGAGCGCGGCGTGAGGTCCGGAAAGGGGCTGACCGAAGAGGTCGTGAACCTCATCAGCGACGACAAGGACGAACCCGACTGGATGCGCGAGCGACGCCTCCGCGCGCTCGAACACTACCACAACATGCCCCTGCCCACCGACTGGCCCGGGCAACCCGACCTCACCCAACTCGACATCGAGGAAATCGTCCCCTACATCCGCCCCGACGTCGACAAACGCGAGGGCGCGGACAGCTGGGACGACCTGCCAGAGGACATCCAAGACACCTTCGAGAAACTCGGCATTCCCGAAGCCGAGCGCAAGGCCCTCTCCGGGGTCGGTGCGCAGTACGAGTCGGAGGTCGTCTACCAGAACATGCAAGAGCAGTGGGAGGAGAAAGGCGTCGTGTTCTGCAACATGGACGAGGCGGTCCGCGAACACGAGGACCTCGTCAAAGAGCACTTCATGACCTCCTGCGTCCCCCCGAGCGACAACAAGTTCGCCGCGCTCCACGGCGCAGTCTGGAGTGGCGGCAGCTTCGTCTACGTCCCCGAGGACGTCACGGTCGAGATGCCGGTCCAAGCTTACTTCCGGATGAACTCGGAGGGCATGGGCCAGTTCGAGCACACCCTCATCATCGCCGAGAAGGGCTCGGAGGTCCACTACATCGAAGGCTGCAGTGCGCCCAAGTACGGCAGCCACAACCTCCACTCCGGCGGCGTCGAAGTGTTCGTCGGCGAAGACGCCCACGTCCAGTACTCGACGGTCCAGAACTGGTCGAAGAACACCTACAACCTCAACACCAAGCGCGCGCTCGTCGAGAAGGGCGGCCGCATGGAGTGGGTCTCGGGCAGTATGGGGTCGAAAGCCACCATGCTCTACCCCTGCTCCATCCTCAAGGGCCGCGGCGCCTCCGCGAACCACATCTCCATCGCGTTCGCGGGCGAAGGCCAGAACATCGACACCGGCGCCAAAGTCTACCACAACGCGCCTCGCACCAACTCCACTATCGAGTCCAAGTCTATCAGCAAGGACGGCGGCCGCACCAACTACCGCGGTCTGGTCCAAATTTCGGAGGGCGCGACCGACTCCAGCACTAGCGTCGAGTGCGACGCGCTGATGTTCGACAACGACTCGGTCTCCGACACCATGCCCTACATGGAAATCGACGAGTCGAAAGTCGACGTCGCCCACGAGGCCACCGTCGGCAAAATCGGCGACGAGGACGTCTTCTACCTCCAATCCCGAGGGCTGGACGACGACGACGCCAAGCAGATGATTGTCTCCGGCTTCATCGAACCCATCACCGAGGAACTGCCCATCGAGTACGCCGTGGAACTCAACCGTCTCATCGAGTTGGAGATGGAAGGCAGTCTCGGATAGTCCCGGACGCTCCTCGGTTCGGCTTCCGTTCGTTGTTCTTCGGCCGCGGTGTCGGCTTCTGCTCTTCGCGGTCGTTCGTTTCCGGTCTCCGGCAATCGTCGGTTTCCGTTTCTCTGCCCCGTGACGACGCACACGCTACGACGCGGGACTGGGAGTCGGAGACGACCGACGGAATGCGATAGCCGTTTAAGTGAGAAAGAAAATTGTCGGGTATGACCGGTGACTCCGTCGGGGGCGACGATGACCGCGACGGGTCAGTCGGCATCGACGAAGTTCTCAGCCTCCTCAGCGACCGCTACAGACGACACGCGCTCGCGTGCCTCGACGGTCTCCCCGCGCCCATCACGCTCGAAGGACTCACCGACCAAGTCGCGGGTCGGGAGTTCCAGCAACCGCCCGACAAGGTGTCGATGATAAAGCGGACACAAATCGCCACCGCGCTCCACCACACCCACCTCCCGAAACTCGACGAGGTGGGGATTATCGTCTACGACGGCGACGAGGGGAAGGTGACCGAGATTCGCATCGAACCGCCGCTCACGGGCTTCCTCGACAAGATTCGCCGACACGAGGGATAGTCCACGAGGCGGAACAAGCAGGTGACTCAGGTAACAGAGACCGAACGGGAACTCACTCCTCGGTCTGTTCTTCTTCGCCGTCGATAGTTATCTCGGTCGGTTCGTTCGCTACCTCCTGCCACTCCCCGGACTCGCCACCGCTCTGGGACCCGAGGACGTAGCCGATGGCGAACGTCAGTGCGAGCAGCGCGAGCGTTGCGAGCGGCGACCGGCCGCCGTCTGACTGCGTGCGTTCCTGCATATCGTATCCGACGGGCGAGGGGGACTTTGTGGTTGCGGCGCGTGCGACGGATTCCGAATCGGTGAGGGGTCCGAATCGGGCGGCTAGTCGCACCGAGCGCACGCCGTCAGTCGCGTCAGTAGCCCGTCGCGTTGCCGTCCTTCCGAGGTTCGGTCGCGCCCGAGAGGACCGGGTCGTCGCCGTGGAGACCCTCGACGCGGGTTATCTGGGCACCGCCGAACATCACCGGCGGGAGGACGCGCACGTCGTGGCCCTTCCGGGCGAGTTTCGACTGGGTCGCCCCGTCGAGGCGGCCCTCGACCGCGAGTTCGCCCGACTCACGGTAGCGCCAGCGCGGGTGGTCGAGCGCCGCCTGAAGCGGCATGTCGTAGTCCACCACGTTCGAGATGACCTGTACGTGGCCCTGCGGTTGCATGTATCCGCCCATCACGCCGAACGCGGCCCAGTCGCCCTCGTCGAACTTGGCGAGACCGGGAATCAGCGTGTGGAACGGTCGCTTGCCGGGTTCGAGACTGTTCGGGTGGTCGGGGTCCAGCGAGAACGACGCGCCGCGGTTCTGGAGCGCGATGCCGGTGTCGCCCGCGACGAGTCCCGACCCGAACCCGGCGAACCGGGAGTTGATGAACGAGACCAGATTCCCCTCGTCGTCGGCGACCGTCAGGAGGACGGTGTCGGCGTCCTCCGCGTGCGAGTCGGGAACGCCGAACGACACGTCGTCGTCCGCCGTCTCGCCGATGCCCTCGGCGCGCTTCGCGGCCCACTCCGCGGACGCCAGCGGCGGAATCTCCTCGTACTCGGGGTCGGTGATGTAGCGGTGGCCGTCGTGGAACGCTCGCTTCATCGCTTCCGCGAAGTAGTGGATGCGCTCGGGCGAGTCGAGCGGGTGGTCACCAGCGCCGATTTCCTCGGCGACGTTGAGGGCTTCGAGCGCGACGAGACCCTGATTGTTCGGCGGGAGTTCGTATATCTCCGCGCCGTTGTACGTCGTGGAGACCGGGTCGATGAACTCCGGTTCGAAGGCCGCGAGGTCTTCGACCGTCATGAACCCGCCCGCGGCCTGCACCTCCGCGGCTATCTTCTCCGCGATTTCGCCCTCGTACACCGCGTCCGCGCCCTGCTCGGCGATGGTCCGCATCGACTCGCCGAGGCGCGGGAGGCGCATGGTCTCGCCCGTCTTCGGTGCGCGACCGTCTTTCAGGTACGCCTCGCGGGCGTGGTCGTCGGTGAACAGGTCCTCCGCGCCGGTCCAGTGGGAGGCGATTATCTCCGAGACGGGGTAGCCCTCGGTCGCGTACTCGATGGCCGGTTCGAGCGCGTCCGCGAGCGTCAGATTCCCCAGTCGCTCCACGGTCGCCTCCCACCCGCGGGCCGTCCCCGGCACCGTGACCGCGTGCGGCCCGAGGAAGGGCATTCCGGCCTCGTCCGGCGAGTCGGTCGCGTAGCCCCGGGATTCGGGGTAGTAGTCGCTGGCGTTCGCGTCGGCCTCCAGCGCGGCCCGGACGTTCTCGATGGTCGCGTCCGCGGGCGCACCGCCGCACGACCGCATCGCGCCCACCTCGCCGTCGGCGGTCCGGTAGAGCGCGAACACGTCGCCGCCGAGACCGGTACTCGTCGGTTCGACCACGTTGAGCGCGGCGGCGGTCGCTACCGCGGCGTCGAAGGCGTTGCCGCCCTCGCGCAACGACCGGACCCCCGCCTCGGCGGCGAGGGGTTGGCTCGTGGCGACGAGACCGTTCGGGGCGTAGACTGTCGAGCGGCGCGAACTGAATCGGTCCGGGTCCGGGTCGGTCATGGGAGGGGATTCCGTAGCAGGGTTGAAAAACGACAGGGAAGGGGCAGAGTGCGAACGGTGAGGGAAGACGACTTCTCAGTTCCGAGCCGCGCCCCTTCGCCAGATACCCCCGCCGCTACCGTCCTGCCGGTTACTGAATCCTTTTCAGCGGCTCGCACCAAACGCTACTCGACGATGACTGCACTGGAAGACCTCGACCTCGACTTCGTCCAGTTCGGTGGCACCGGTTTGCAGACGAGCGAACTCCAGTTCGGGACGTGGCGGTTCGGCAAGGAGACCGAGGAAGGCAACGTCGAAATCGGCGAGGACCGCGCCGAGGAACTGCTCGACGCCTACGCCGAGGCGGGCGGACGATACATCGACACCGCCGACGTGTACGGGGCCGGGAAGGCCGAGGAGTGGATTGGCGATTGGCTGTCCGAGCGCGACCGCGAGCGGTTCACTATCGCCTCCAAAATCTACTGGCAGATTCGAGACGACGACCCCAACAGCAGGGGCACGAACCGGAAGAACCTCCGGCACCGCGTGGACGAGATTCTCGACCGTCTCGGCACCGACTACATCGACGTCCTCTACATCCACCGCTGGGACGACCAGACGCCGACCCGCGAGATGATGAAGACGTTCGACGCCATCGTCAGGTCGGGGAAGGTCAACTACCTCGGGGCGTCCACGCTCCGGCCGAACGCGTGGAAGGTGGCGAAGGCGAACGAAATCGCTCGCGCCGAGGGCTGGGAGCCGTTCACGGTACTCCAGCCGCGGTACAACCTCGTGGACCGCGAAATCGAGGGGGACTATCTGGAGATGGCCCGACGGGAGAACCTCGCGGTCTGTCCGTGGAGTCCACTGGGTCAGGGCTTCCTCACCGGGAAGTACTCCCGGGAGGACGGGCTGACCGGCGACTCGCGGGCCGCCGAGTCCAGTCGCTTCCGGGAGTCGTACCTGACCGAGGAGAACTTCGACGTCCACGACGAACTCGACGCGGTCGCCGAGGAGGTCGGCGCGTCGCCTGCCCAGACCGCGCTCGCGTGGGTGATGCACCGCGACGGCGTGACCGCGCCCATCGTCGGTGCCCGCACGGTCGAGCAACTGGAGGAGAATCTCGCCGCCGCCGAGATAGACCTCTCCGACGAGCAGGTCAGACGACTCACCGAGTCGAAGGGCGGGCCGTACGCCGGTCTCTGAGGGACGGAACTACCGGCCGGAACTGGTTCGGAAGGCCCGAGAGGCACGGCGCGGACGAGTCGGTTCCGCGGCGGCGAGTCGTCGGTGCCCCGGTGCGCGGCGTTCGCAGAGGAGTAGGTCGCGCGGCGTTCGCAGGGGGCTGGTTCAATTTTCGCGGTCGCGGTTGAGGATTCCGTGCACGGTGGTCACTGGAAGTCGTCGGCGGCCTCGACGAACGGAGCGACCGCGTCGGCCCGAGCGAGCGACACCTCGCCGGTCTCGGCGTCGTACGCGACGACGTTCGCGTCGGCCATCTTCGGGAGGTGGACGTGGTGCAACGACCCGGCCACCTCGTCGGGGGTCGCCGGAGGTCGGTCTAGGTCTGGGTCCTCCGTTCGCCGTGCGACCGCCGCGGCGAGTTCCGACACGGAGAGCGGAGACTCCCGGTCGGAGAGGACCGAAATCGCGTACCGACGGCGCGGGTTCCGGACGAGTTCGAAGATAGTATCGAGCGACTGTTCGGTAGGGGTGTGTGAGTGTGTCGTGTTCTGCATGTATCGTTCACCTACGAGATGGCCACGTCGGTCGTCCGCACTTCTCTCCGCGGAGAACGCGAGGCCGCGTCCGTGACCGTACCCGAGTTACCGCCCCGACGTACTTAAGCGAAGTTCGACTCCGCACGGAACAGCGGACGCGTTGTTCCTCTGGGAGGAACACCGACGCTTCCCCGCTTCGACGCCCGAAGACCATACAGTTCTCCCGCCCTTCCCATCGATATGGACGACGGCCAAGCGGCGGTCAACGCGCTGGAGCAACTCGGACTGACCGAGTACGAGGCGCGGTGCTTCGTCGCGCTCACGAGACTCCCCCACGGGACGGCGAAGGAGATAGGACAGGTGGCCGACATTCCGCGGTCGCGGGTCTACGAGACGATGGAGCGCCTTCAGGACCGAGGACTGGTCGAGTTCCAGGAGGGCGAACCGAGGACGTTCCAGAGCGTCTCGCTCGACACCGCACTCCGGACCCTCCGCAAGGAGTACGACTCGTACTTCGAGACGGTCGAACAGACCCTCAGCCGCATGGAGCCGGTCTACAAGGAGACCCAGCAGGCCGTCTGGGCCATCAGCGACCACGAGCAGGTCACCGAGCGAGTACTCGACCTCGTGGGGGACGCGACCGACGAACTCCTGTTGCTCGTGTTCGAGGAGACCGTGCTGGACGAGGCGGTGCTGAGCGCGCTCTCCGAGGCCGACGAGCGCGGCGTCACCGTCCACGTCGGCACCGACGTCGAGGCGATTCGGGAGCGCGTCGAGACCGCCGGATTCGACGCACACGTCTTCGCCACGCCGCTCGTGGAGTGGTTCGGTAACATGACCGAGACGCCGCGAATCGGGCGACTGCTCATGGCCGACCGGGGTCCGGTGCTGACGAGCGCCGTCCACGACGAGGAGCTTCCGGGGGTGCCGAACGAGACGGCGGCGTGGAGCGACGGTATCGACCACGGCTTCGCGACGTTCGCCGAACGCGTCCTGAGTTACGAACTCGAACGGAACGTCACCGGGTCGTTCGGGGATTGATTTCCGCGGGTCGCCGACGAATCTCGCGGTTCGGCGATGCGTACTCGGAGCGGCCGACTCGATGAGACTCACTCGCTCGTACTCGCTCGGCGGTGGTCACTCGACGCCGAGCAGTTGGAGGGCCTGCCGGACGTGGTAGTTGACCTCGTCCATCTCCTCCGCCGACAACGCGTCGTTCAGATGCTGGACTGCGCCTCGCTTCTGTTCCGACGAGTGCTCCGACTCACCCATGTATCGATAGCTTCACTCCGGGAATTTAAACGACCGAGTACTACGCGAGGAACAACATCGATAGTTGACACGGCAGAAGGCGCTCGGTGATACGATTCGGGGGAGCGAACGACCGGGCGTCGGTTCCGCGGCCGAATACGAGCGACGGGCAAGTCCCCCGACGTCAGCGGCGGCGAGCGTACCGAATTAGTTCGATTTTGAGACCGAAGCCCGAAGGATAACCGGCATATTTATGCAAATCGTTTGGGGAACTGTATCCATGCTACTTTTACGTCCGGTTAGCGCGACGCGTGCTTCGACCGCCGCGACGGTCTCACCGGGTGAGCCTCGATGAGCGGGGGAGACGACGACTTCGAGGAAGTCGAGAAGGACTTCTCCCCCGAGGGACCCGGCGTCGAACCCGAGGCCGAGGCCTCGATAGACATCGAGTACGGAATCGACGACAAGCCGCCGCTGGGCGAGTCGATACTGCTGGGCTTCCAGCACTACCTGACGATGATTGGTGCGAGCGTCGCGATACCGCTGGCCCTCGCCGGGGCGATGGGGATGCCCGGCGGCGCGACCGCACGGCTCATCGGCACGTTCTTCGTCGTCTCGGGCATCGCCACGCTGGCCCAGACCACCGTCGGGAACCGCTACCCCATCGTGCAGGGCGGTACCTTCTCGATGTTGGCCCCGGCGCTCGCCATCATCGGCGTCCTCGCGTCGAACGGCGCTGGCTGGCAACTCATGATACGCGAACTCACCGGGGCGGTCATCGTCGCCGGACTCGTCGAGGTACTCATCGGCTACTTCGGAGTCATGGGGTGGCTCAAGCGGTACATGGGTCCGGTCGTCATCGCCCCGGTCATCGCGCTCATCGGACTGGCGCTGTTCAACGTCCCCCAGATTCAGAACCCGAACTTCGGCGCGCCCGGTACGGGCCAGAACTGGTGGCTGCTCGGCCTGACGATGGTCCTGATAATCGCGTTCTCCCAGTACCTCGACCGCTACCACCGCTCGTTCCGGCTGTTCCCGGTCCTGCTCGGCATCGCGTCGGCGTGGACCATCGCGGCCGTCCTCTCGGTGGTCGGCGTCTTCCCCGAGGGGTCGGTAAGCTACGTGGCGCTCGATTCGGTGACGGAAGCACCCCTATTCCAGCCCATCTACCCGTTCCAGTGGGGCCTCCCCCTGTTCACGCCCGGATTCATCATCGGCATGGTCGCCGGGATGCTGGCGTCGGCCATCGAGAGTTTCGGCGACTACCACTCGGTCGCCCGGATGGCGGGGCGCGGCGCGCCCAACGCCCGGCGCATCAACCACGGCATCGGGATGGAGGGTCTCGGAAACACCTTCGCTGGCATCATGGGCACCGGAAACGGTTCGACCTCCTACACCGAGAACGTCGGCGCGATAGGCATCACGGGCGTCGCCTCGCGCTACGTCGTCCAAATCGGTGCCGCCGTGATGATAGTCGTGGGCTACTTCGGCCCGGTCGGCCAACTGTTCGCCACGATTCCGGCCCCCATCATCGGCGGTCTCTACGTCGTGATGTTCGGTCAAATCACGGCGGTCGGTCTCTCGCAACTCAAGTACGTGGACCTCGACGCCAACCGGAACGTGTTCATCGTCGGGTTCGCGCTGTTCGCGGGACTGGCGATTCCGGGCTACATGTCGAACGTCGGCGCGGGCATGGACGCTTCCGCGTCGGCGGCGTTCCAGCAGGGCCTCGCCGCGGTACCGATTTTCGGCCCGGTTCTCGGGTCGGACGTGGTCGCCACGACCATCTTCGTCATCGGCGGCACCGGGATGGCCGTCGGCGGCATCGTCGCGTTCTTCCTCGACAACACCATCCCCGGCACCCGCGAGGAGCGGGGCCTGACCGCGTGGGAGGACCTCACCGAGGACGACAGCGACTTCGAGTCGTTCTGGGACAGACGGAAGGAGGACGCGGAAGCGACCCAGAGCGCCGACTGACCCCCGACTCGCGGAACCGTCCCTTTTTCGCACCGCGACGCCAACGCCAATCCGTGACAGCCATCTCCGACTCGCTCCCCGAGGGCGAGTCCGTGCGCGAGCGACTGGCCCTCCGAACCGGCGGGTCGGTCGCGCTGACCGACGACCACCTGTTCGTCGTCACCGCCGACGCGTCGGGCGACGACGAAGTGACGAAGATTGCGCTCGACGACGTGGTCGAAGTGACCGTCGAAGACTTCGACCACTTCCTCGCGGTCCTGAGCGTGGTCCTCGTCGGGTGGGGCCTCTACTCCACCCGCCGGAACGCGGCGCTCGGTCTCGCGTTCGCGGCGTTCGGCGCGGTCAGCCTCTACTGGACCTACCGGAAGCGCGGGAAGGCCCGCATCAAAGTCGTGAACCGACCGAAACCCGTGTCGGTGTTCCCCGCGGACACGGCCGCGTTCTACGACGCGCTGGAACCCCTGATGGCCGAGCGACCGGACGAATCCGCGGACGAGTCGGAGTCGGACTGACCCCGGCCGAATCCAAAAGAGACGAGGGTCGAGACGACCGGCATCGGCGTCCACCGCGACGTGGACACCGAGCGAGACCTGCGGGACCTCCGGCGTCGTCAGTCCGAGTCGGTGGCGCGGTCGGGCCGCGAGTGAATCGGTCCCTCGGTGTCGGTCAATCGCCCGCCGGTTCGACCGTTCGAGGCGGCCAGCACCTCGGCGACGACCGAGAGCGCGATTTGGGAGGGTTCGCCGCCGCCCAAGTCGAGACCGACGGGCGTCGAGATTCGGTCCAACTCGTCGTCAGAGAGTTCGACGCCCTCGTCGGCCAGCGCCTCGCGCATCTGGTCGAACGCTTGCGCGGCCCCATCACCCCGACGTAGGGAACCCCGCAGTCGAGGAGCGCGTCGAGCGCCAGTCGGTCGTCCACGAAGTTGTGGCTCATCAGCACGGCGTAGGTGTCGGCCGGGCGAGAGACCGCGTCCGCGACGTCCGGCGGCCGTGCGGCGACGACCTCGTGGGCCGCCGGGAACCGCTCGCCGTCGGCCCGCGCGCCGCGCGAGGTGGCGACCGTCACCCGGAACCCGGCGTCGCGCGCGAGGCGGGCGACCGGCCGCACGTCGCCGCCGTGACCGAAGACCAGCAGTTCCGGGACCGGTTCGAGACCGTCCACGAACACCGCCGCGGTCCCGCGCTCGGTCTCGACGGTCACGGTGTCGGAGCGACCCGCCGCGGCGAACGCGGCGGCGCGCTCGCGGACCGCCGCGAGCAGGTCGTCCGGGAGCGGCGGGCGGGGGTCCGTAGACGCCGCCGAACCGTCTTCGCCGACGAGCGCCCGCGCGCCGACCGGGACGGTCCCGTCGCCGCCGGAGACCGGGTGGTCGCCGCCGACGACCGTGAGCAGGGCCGCGTGCGTCTCGCCGGACTGCGAGTCCGACGACGTTCGAGGGGCCTCGCGTCCCTCACTGCCCGTCTCGACGCGGTTCAGCACGGGCCGAAAGCTCTCGTCTGCGGGTTCGACCAGCACGTCGATGACCCCGTTACATCCCAGACCGAAACTCCACGTGTCGTCCTCGCCCGTGAGGTCGAACGTCTCGCAGACCGGACCGTCCGCGAGCGCGCGCTCCGCGAGGTCCGCGACCGGGCCGTCGAGGCATCCGGCGGTGATGGCCCCGACCGCTCGCTCGTCGGCGAGGACGCGCTTCGCGCCGGGGCGGCGGTAGGCCGACCCCTCGACCGAGACGACGGTCGCCACGGCGGCACGGGGGCCGGTGTCGCCACCGTCACTCGCCTCGATAGCGTCCCGGAGGGCCGCGCGGACCGACAGTGTGCTCGCGTCCCACGCGTCCGTCTCGTCCATGAACCGTGGTAGCAAGTCTGAATATTTAGGTGTTGGCGTCGAGCGTCGGGCGGGAGACGGGGCGGCGCTCGGGACGCTCGTCCCCGAAATCCCGTGACGAGGCACGAAGACCCCTCGCTCGGAAGTAAAAATATATCCGTCGCTCCGTCGCTACTTCCGGCATGGACTTATCAGGGAAGTCGGTCCTCGTCACCGGGGGTGCCGGACTCATCGGCACGCACCTCACCGAGTCGCTCGCCGAGGACAACGACGTGCTGGTCGCGGACAACTGCTCGAAGGGCAACCGCGAGTGGGTGCCCGAGTCGGCCGCGTTCGCCGACGTGGACCTCACCGACGCCGACGACGTGGCCGAAGTCGTCACCGCGGACCTCGACGTGGTCTTCCACCTCGGGGCGCTCTCGGACGTGAACCGGGGCGACCACCGCCGGGTGTTCGAGGAGAACAACGCCATGCTCTACAACATCCTCGAACGCATGGACGAGGTCGGTCTCTCGAAGATAGCCTTCGCCTCCTCCTCGGCGGTGTACGGCGAAGCGCCCCGGCCCACGCCCGAGGACTTCGCGCCCCTCGAACCCGTCAGCACCTACGGCGCGAGCAAACTGGCGGGCGAGGGCCTGCTCTCGACGTACGCTCACTCCCACGACTTCACGACGTGGATGTTCCGGTTCTCGAACGTCGTCGGTCCCCACCAGCGCAACAACGTCATCTCGGACTTCATCGAGAAACTGCTGGAGGACCCCGACCACCTCACGATTCTCGGCAACGGTCGTCAGGAGAAGTCCTACCTCCACGTCGAGGACTGCGTGAGCGGGATGGAACACGTCGTGGAGCACACCGACGACCCGACCAACCTCTACAACCTCGGCACGCGGACGACCATCTCGGTCACGCGCATCGCGGAACTGGTCAGCGACGTGGTCGGCTGTGACCCCGAGTTCGAGTACACCGGCGGCGACCGCGGGTGGACCGGCGACGTGCCCAAGATGCGCCTCTCCATCGAGAAGGCCAGCGCCATCGGGTGGTCGCCGGAACGCGAGAGCGCCGAGGCGGTCCGGACCGCGGCCGAGCAGTTGCACGAGGAACTGCGCTGAACTGCGGCGCGGTCAGTCCGCGCTCGCTGTCGTCGTGAACTGGTCGCGCGAGACGTGGATGCTCGTCCAGTACACCTCGCCGTCGCGTCGGACGAGGTACGACCCGTCGATGTGACCCGACCCGCCGGCATCCTCGTCGTCCTCCCACGCGTAGCGGACCTCCTCGTTCCGACGGAATCGCTCGGCCAGTTTCCACATCGCGTCGGGCGGCGTCTCGTCCGGCGGGACCCGATAGCCGCCCTCGTTCTCGACGGCCTGCCGGACGATGTCGCGCTCCGCGCTCGTCAGCCCCGAGAGCGCGAACGCGTATCGCTCTCGAACCTCCGCGCCGTACCGCTCGGCGGAGGGATTGACCACCTCGGCCGCGTACCGGTACGTCTTCAGTTCGGTCGCGTGCGAATCGTCCACCTCGAATCGCCCCTTGGTCTCGGAGTCCCAGACGACGACCGGGCGCTCGGGGTCGGGGACGAGCGCGGAGTCGGGAATCTCGCCGTCGAGATACAGCAGCGACGACCCGAACCCGAGGAAACTCCCGTCGTCCCACCCGTTTTCGGCGAACTTCTCGCGGTCCACGGCCGGCAGGTCCGCGTAGCGAACCGTCTCGCTCTCGGCGACCGACCCCTCGACCGGGTCGAGCGTGAAGTGGAACGTGGTCGCGGGCGCGGACGCCACCACGTCGTGTGAGAGCCGATACACCGACCCCTCGTAGACGAACGACCTGTTCGCGGGGAGCGGCGGGTCCACGTCCTCGACGGTGGCCGACCCGTTCTCGACGGCGTCGGTGACGAGTCGGCGTCGGTCCGAGGCCCCATCTTCGAGTTCGTGGGTGACCTTCTCGGCGATTTCGGCGTCGGTGATAGTCTCCATGTGGAGGGAGGCGGCGGGCATCCGGGCACAGCCCGTACAACCGCCGAGCGCGGCGACGGTGAGGGTCGCGCCGGTCGCGAGGAACTCGCGGCGGTCCATGGCGCGGCATTGCTGTCGGTCAGTCATAAAATATCGGGTCGGAGAGTGGAATTTTCGTCGCGGCCGACGGTCCCCCGAGACACCTTCGAGGAGCGACAGAACAAAGACGCAAGCCCGAGTCATGTCGTCTCATGGCAGCAACCAACGAGGAACTCGTCGCCCAACTCGAAGCCCTCGGCGTCGAGTACGTCTTCGGCTACCCCGGCGGCCGCGTCATCGAACTGCTGGACGAACTCCCCGAGTCCGACGTGGACGTGGTCCGCCCGCGCGACGAGCGCGAGGGGAGCGTCATGGCCGAGATGTACGGTCGCCTGACCCAGACGCCGGGCGTCCTCGCCGGGCAGGGACCGTGGATAGGGAGCCTCGGCACCATCGGCCAGATGGAGGCCCGCCTCTCTTCGTCGCCGATGGTCGTGCTGACCGAGGCCAGCGAGCGCGGCGACTACTCGACGCTCGCGCCCTACCAGCAGTCCAGAGGCGACTACGGCGGTCTCGACCTCCCCAAGATTCTGGACGGCGTGACCAAGGAACACTGGTTCCCGCGCTCGCCGACCGAGACCCTCCGGAGCGTCCAGTTGGCGTTCAAGCACGCGACCGCGGGACGGCCCGGTCCCACCGCGGTCATCCTCGACGGCGACGCGGTCACCGAGGAGGTGCCCGAGGACCCGATTCCGCCGGTCTGGGACGCCGACGAGCAGGTCCGGAACTGGGACGCCGCGCCGACCGACGAAGACGTGGAGCAGGCCGCCGAGGCCCTCGCCGCGGCCGAGCGACCCGTGATAATCGCGGGCAACGGCGTCCACGCCGCGCAGGCCTACGACGAGTTGCGGGCCGTGGCGGAGGCGTACGACGCCGTTGTCGTGACCTCCTACCTCGGGAAGTCCACGATTCCGGAGACCCACGACCTCGCGGCGGGCGTCATCGGGTCGTTCGGCCACGAGGGCGCGAATCAGGTCGTGAGCGAGGCCGACGCCCTGCTGGTGGCGGGGTGTCGGATGAACCCGATGGACACCAACTGGCAGGCCCCGAGTTTCGTCCGACCCGACGAACAGACGATTATCCACGCGGACGTGGACACCCGGAACGCGGGATGGGTCTACCCCGCCGACGTGGGCCTCATCGGCGACGCCAAAGAGAGCCTGCGGGCGCTCGAAGCGGCAGGCGAGGGAAGCAACGACTGGGCGCGCGACCGGGCCGAGTCGGCCCGCGAGTCGTTCTCTGACCCGAAGTGCGAGTCCGACGCCTCGCCCATCAAACCTCAGCGCGCCGTGAAGGAAATCGAGGCGGTCGCCGACGAGGACACCATCGTCACGGCCGACTCCGGGAACAACCGCTTCTGGCTTCTGAACTACCTCCAGACCCCGGGTATCCGGACCTACTTCGGGTCGGGCGGCGTCGGCGGTATGGGGTGGGCGACCCCGGCGGCGGTCTCGGCCGCCATCGCGACCGACAGAGACGTAATCGGCGTCGCGGGAGACGGCGGATTCACGATGACGATGACCAGCGTGGAGGTCGCGGTCGAGCAGGGGGTCGCGCCCACCTTCGTCGTGCTGAACGACACCAGCCTCGGGATGGTCCGCCAGATGCAGGAGGAGGACGGCGACATCGCGGGCGTCGAGTTCCACGACACCGACTTCGTGGCCATCGCGGAGGGATTCGGCGCGGCGGGAATCCGGGCGACGACCCCGGACGAACTCGGCGTGGCGCTCGCCGAGGGGAAGGACAACGACGTGCCGACGGTAATCGACGCCCGCATCGACCGCGAGGAGGACATGGCCGAGCAGTTGCGGTCGTCGTTCTACGCCGAGGTCGGCGGCCTTCACGAGTAGCGTCGGCGAAATCGGGAGTCGTCCCGGGGCGACGGAGGTTCCCGACCGACTACTCGACCGACGGCATCAACTGCCGGACCGAGACGCTCGTTCCGACGAACGCGCCCAGCGTCCCGAAAACGAGAGGGAACAGCGGAACGAACACGACCCACTGGAGCGACCCGTAGTTGAACAGCGCGGGGAACGCCCGTTCGCTCCCGGTATCGACCCGGAACTGGAACGCCGAGGCGACGAACGCGGCGGCGTAGCCGACAGTCAGAAACGCGCCGACGCCGACCGGGACCGGAGCGCGCTCCCACGGGCGTCGCGCCGCGACGAACCCCGCGACGAGACACGCTAGCGCCGGAGCGAAGTAGAGCGACGGCGCTCGCGCGGCGAACACGTCGGCGGCGGAGACGCCGGTAGAACCGGGTTCGGTCACGGTCATCATCGGGACGCGATGGGCGCTGGCGAGGAACCATCCGACGACCGCCTCGGTCGGTTCTCCGGCGGCGACGTAGTACTCCCAGTACTGCTGCTGTCTCGACGGGGCGAGGTGACGACCGAGCAGTGTCGGGAGGCGATAGAGCGTCAGCGCGGCCGCGAGACCGTACGCGAGCAGGTAGGCGGCCGCGCCCGCGATGGCGCGCTGGAGGGCGACTCGCATGACCGTGCCGTCGGACCGGGGCTACTTGTGCGTTACGCGGCGTTCGAGTCGAGCGCGAGACTGTGCACGTCTGTCAATACGCCACAGACGTGCGGCGAACCGTGAGAGTCTTGCGTATGCCGTTCCTCGGTCGGACCGATGAACTCCGAAGTGGCCTCGCCCGCACAGGAATCGGACTTCCCCGCGCCGGTGTACCTCCTCGCGGCCCACCTCGCGGTACTCGTCGCGGTGATTCACGTCACGCTCGGACTCTACAACTGGATTCGGTGGGCGAGTGCCGGGTTCCTCGTTCCGCGCGACCTCCGGTGGCCGCTGTTCGTCTTCTCCGGGGTCGCGCTCGTCGTCGGTCTCGTGCTAGCCACGCGCGGCCGGTATCGACGCCCGCTCTACCTCGGCGGTATCGCGCTGATGGCCGTGTACGTCGGGGGCTACTTCGCGTGGCACGCCACCGGCCACCGACCGCTGTTGCTGTTCGGCGAGGGCGCAGGTCACACCGGACCGCTCGTCCCCTTCCTGTTGGACCACCTGTTCGCCGGGCCGGTGAAGTTCCTCGCTCTCACCTCGGAGGTCGCGTTGGCCGTGGTGTTGGCGTATCTGTTCGTTCGGGAGTCTCCATAGTCCGGACGGCCGTAGACCATATCGCGTAAGGACCTCTCCTGCGGGTCGTCCCCGCGAAACGGGACGACCCCCACCGTCGTTCGTGCGACGGTATCGCGCTGGCGGACGAACGAATCCCGGTCGTCGTCCGCCGAACTTACAACTCGTCCAGCACTTCGTCGGCGAACTGGGCCAGCACCGTCCTCGCGTCGCGGTCGCTCCCCCGAATGCCGATTGCGAGGTGGTCCACGCCCCGGTCGGCGAGCGCGCGGAAGTGTTCGACGAACCACTCGCTCCCGGCGGCGAACCCCTGATGGACGTGTTCCATCCCGGCCTCGGGGTCGGCCTTCAGGTTGACCGTCGTCGCCTGCGCGAAGGGCTTGTCGCCCGCGGCCTCGCGCCAGTCGCCGACGACGCTCTCGACGGTTTTCAGGGGCATCTGGTAGTGAAGCCAGCCGTCGCCGTTGTCTGCTATCCAGTCGAGCGACTGGCGGGAGTTGCCGGTCACGAGCAGCGGAAGCGTCTCCGTGGTAGGTTTGGGAACGACGTTGAGGTTCCCGTCGAGCGTCCCGTACGCCGACTCGACTTCCGGGAACTCCTCGGCCCAGACCGTCCGGAGGACCCGGACGTGCTCGCGGAACCGCTCGCCGCGCGCGGCCTCCTCGACGCCGAACGCGGAGTACTCCGGCGAGCGGTCGCCCGTGGCGATGCCCAGCACGAGGCGGCCGTCGGAGAGTCGGTCCACCGACGCGGCCGACTTCGCGACGTGGAGGGGATGGCGGAGCGGCAGGACGACGCTCCCGGTCCCGAGCGCCACGTCGTCGGTGCGGGCCGCGACCTGTCCGAGGTAGACCCACGGGTCGTACACCTGTCCGGCGTCGCCGAATTTGGGCCAGTAGGTCGGCACGTCCCTGACCCAGAGCGCGTCGAAGCCCAGTTCCTCGGCGTCCCGGGCGAGTTCCATCTGGTCGTCCATCGGCGGCACGTCGTCCTCGGCGGTCGTGATGGGGAAGAACAGGCCGACTGAGAGGTCGTCGTCGCCGAAGAGGCGTCGGAAGCCGCGGTTCTCGTGACCGCGGTTCGCGCGGTCGCTGTTCTCGCGGCCTCGGTTCGCGCGGTCTGTCACGGGCGGAGATAGGGGTTCCCGACACGAGAAAGCGACGTTTCCGTAATAGTCACCCGCGCTACCAATCCGGACAGTTTAACGCGCCAACGTCGTAGCGAGGTAACATGAGTTCCGCGAACCCGCAAGGCCTGCAGGCGTTCCCCGAGGAACTGGCGAGCAGGGAGTCGTGGCTCGAACCGTTCGACTGGTACCGCGAGATGCGTGACGACGACCCGGTCAGGTACGACCCCGACCGCCGGACGTGGGACGTGTTCCGGTACGAGGACGTCAAGCGAATTCTGGACGACGACGAGGCGTTCTCGGTGAATCCGCGACTCGCGAGCGACTTCGTGGAACCCGACAACCCGGGCGAGGGTCTCATCTTCGACACGATGCTGTTTCAGGACCCGCCGCGCCACGACGAACTCCGCGGCGTCGTGGACGACGAGTTCCAACCGCGGGCGCTGCGGGAACGCGAGTCGCACTTCCGGGACCTCGCGGGCGACCTGCTCGACGACGCCGTGGAGGACGGCGGCGGCCGGATGGACGTGGTCGAGGACCTCGCGTACCCCTTCCCGGTGACGGTCATCGCCGAGTTGCTGGGCGTCCCCGCCGAGAACCGCGACCGATTCAAGCGCTGGTCCGACACCCTCGTCTCGGCCGCGAGCGACGACGAGGGTAGCGAGGAGTACGCCGAGCGCCAGCAGCAGGCCCAGATGGAGATGGCCCAGTACTTCGTAGAGGCGATAGGCGACCGCCGGGAGAACCCGCGGGACGACTTGTTGTCCCAAATCGCCACCGCGGAGTTGAGCGACGGCAGTACCCTGTCGCGCGAGGAGGCGCTGGGCATGTGCATCCTGTTGCTGGTCGCGGGCAACATCACGACGACGAACCTGATAGCGAACGCGGTCAGGTGTTTCGCGGACGCCGACGAAGACCTCTTCGAGCGACTCCGGGGCGACGAGCGCGGACTCACGACCGCGCTGGAGGAGACGCTGCGCTATCGGTCGCCGGTGCAGGCGATGACCCGCATCGCGACCGAGGACGTGACCATGCGCGGCGAGACCGTCGAGGAGGGCGACCGGGTCATCGTCTGGCTCGGGTCCGCCAACCGCGACGAGCGACGGTTCGAGGACGCCGACGCGTTCCGGCCCGACCGGTCGCCGAACCAGCACCTCGGGTTCGGTCACGGCACCCACTACTGTCTGGGTGCACCGCTGGCGCGACTCGAAGCCAAAATCGCGCTCGGCGAACTGCTCGACAGGGCCGAGGACCTCCGCATCGCCGACGCCGAACTGCGCCCGACTCGGAGTTCGTTCGTCTACGGCGTCGAGTCGCTCCCGATTCGGTACTCCGAGCGGAGTTAGCGTCTTCCGGGAAGGGCGGAATCGGGGTCAACCGAACCGTTCGGCGGCGACCGGGGCGGCGAGCGCCCCCGCCATCACCGCGGCGTTGGCGACGAACGCGAACGCGAGCGGAACGTCCAACTCCGTGCCAGCGTAGCCGATACCGAGCAGGACGGGGAGGATGCCCACGAGCAACAGGAGTTTACTACGGAGAGAGTCGAGCGTCGGGACCGAATCGAGCGCTTCCCACGTCAGCGCCCCGCCGACCGCCGCGCCGAGGACGGCCACCCCGTCGTGACTCGCGCCGCTGACGACGAACGCGAGCGCCCCGAACGCCAGCGCCAGCACGAACGCCTCCCGCGGGTCGTGTTCGGTCAGCGCGAACGCGGCCGCGAGGAAGAGGACGCCGATAATCATCCCCGCGACCACGTCGCGGACGAAGTGAACGCCGAGGACGACCCGCGAGAGGGCTATCAGCGCGACGAGGACGGCGGCGACCGCGTACCGCGAGCGCCGCGACCCGACCTCCAAGTCGTACGCGAGGATGCCGTACCCGATGGTCGAACCGGTCGCGTGGCCGCTGGGGAAACTGTAGCCCGAAATCGGGATGACGGCGGTCATCTCCGAGGGCCGCGGCGCGTCGAAGAACGTCTTGAGCGCGGTGACGAGCGCCATCCCGGCTATCGCCAGTCCGATGGCGTGGGACCCCCGCTCGTGGTCGGCGAACCAGTAGTCGAGGACGAACAGCGCAAGAAAGAACGCGGGATTGCCGATTCGCGTGATGAGCACGAACACTGGTATCAGCCACGGCGGAATCACCTGTCGGATGAACTCGCCGATTTCGTGACCCACGACCGGAGTCGCAGTCATCGTCGGGGTATAGGCACGACCGAACCTTGTACGTGGCGGGCAACGCCGCATCTCTGAACCGACACGGCGGGGTGAGGTCGATAGCTGACGAAGGAGACGTGTGAGTGATAACGCTGTGGGAGAGGTATCGAGTCAACGAATTTTCATTCGGCGTGTTGCACTTTTTTTGAGGGTTCCGGATATATTTGCGAGTGATGAGCGAATCAGCGACCGTACTCGTCACGGGCGGCACCGGCTTCATCGGCTCCTACGTCGCGCAGGACCTCGCGGAGGCGGGCCACGACGTGGTGGCCTACGACCTCTCGACCGACACGCGGATTCTGGAGAAACTCGGCGTAGCCGACGACGTGGAGGTCGTCCGCGGCGACATCACCGACCCGACCAGCGTGATTCGGGCGGTCCGCGAGTCGGGCGCGACCCGCGTCGTCCACCTCGCGGCCCTGCTGACGAACCTCGCGCGAGACAACCCCCGGGGCGCGGCCGAAGTCAACGTGATGGGCACGAACAACGTCTTCGAGGCGGCGCGGACCCTCGACGACCAAGTCGAGCGCGTGGCGTGGGCGTCCTCGGCCGCGGTGTACGCGCCGCCCGCGAACTACGAGGGCGACTGGGTGGACGAAGAGGATTTGGTCTACCCCGACACGCTCTACGGCGCGACCAAGGAGTACAACGAGCATCAGGCCAAGGTCTACTTCGAGGACCACGACGTGAGCCACGTCGGCCTGCGCCCCACGGTGGCCTACGGTCCCTACCGCGAGACCGGCGGGTCGGCGTTCCTCGCCGACATCGTGGAGAAACCGGCGGTCGGCGAGTCGTTCTCGGTGGAGTACGGCGACCAAGTCATCGACTGGCAGTACGTCGAGGACATCGCACAGGCGTTCCGGAAGGCGGCGTTCGCGCCCGAGGAGAACCTGAGCCAGCGTATCTACAACGTCCGGGGCGAGGTCGCCACGATTCGGGAGGCCGCCGAGACGGTCCGCAGAATCGTGCCCGACGCCGACATCGAGGTCAGCGACGAGGGCGAACTCCCGTGGACCCAGCGACTCGACATGACCGACGCCAGAGAGGATTTAGGGTACGAACCGGAGTACGACCTCGAAACAGGGTTCCGGGCCTACATCGACGCCCTCCGCGCCGAAGAGGGACTGGACCCGCTGGAGTAGTACGAGACCGGCGAGCCGATTTTCGGAAGCGTTTCCTCCCGGTACCGTCCGCGCTTACGGGAGAATCCTCGGAAACCGAATATCAGTTCGAACAACTTTTTCCGGGCGTCCGACCTGTGTCCGCCATGGAGAAAGTCGCCATCGAAGCGGTCGAGAACGAGCGGAATCCGATGAAGGTTCACAGCGTCCGCAAGCCGGTCTCTCGGGCGCTCGGCACCGACCACTTCGCGATGAACTACTTCGAGTTGGAGTCGGGGGAGTCGTTCTCCGGCGGTCTCCACCGACACAACGACCAAGAGGAGGTGTTCTACGTCGAGTCGGGGACCGCGACGTTCGAGGTCGGACTCGACCGCGAGGCGGTCGAAGTCGAAGCGGGCGAACTGATTCGGTTCCCGCCCGGCGAGTTCCAGAAGGGGTACAACGACGGCGAGACGACCGTCGAGGGGTGGGCGCTCGGCGCGCCCGGCGCGATGCACGACTGGGACGAACTCCAGTCGCGGGCCTACTGTCCGGAGTGCGAGGCCGAGACGACGCAGGACGTGGGCATGGCGGACGGCACCTTCGAACTCACCTGCACCGAGTGCGGGACGACGCAGGGATAGTCGGGCGGCGTTCGAAGACCCCCGGGCAAACTATATCTACACGGTCGTCGCACTGTCGGAGTTGGGGGGAACGAGAATGGTCAGAGGACGCGACTCCGAAAGCGACGCATCGCTTCGAATAGACAGGCGAACCGCGCTTCGGACGGTCGGCGGCGGACTGTCCGCGCTCGGTCTCGGTCTCGCTACCGGCGGAACAGCGAGCGCGCAGGAGGGGTTCCCGCCGAGCGAACGAACCCGGTGGGGGAACGCGGTATCGGTGGGGAACGGCGACGCGCGGGCCTTCCTCACGCGGGGACGCTCGGGAGCGCCGCGCTTCCTCGGCGTCTGGTTGAGCGAGGACGCGCTGAGCGGACTGCCCGAGGAGGGCGACCACGTCAGGCACACGGTGCCGCTCCCGGACGGGACCGCGACCGTCGCGAACGTCGAGTGGCTGACCGCGGACTGGAACCCGCACGGACACGGGCCGGAGGACGTGTACGACGTGCCCCACTTCGACTTCCACTTCTACTTCGACCCGCAGGAGCGAGTCGAGCGACGGATTCCGCCGGGCGGGTGCGACGCGGACGGCGACGGGGAGAACGACAGTCCGGTGCCCTGCGACGTGTACGAGCGGGCCACCGAACCGCTCCCAGACGCCCAGCGACCGCCGGGGTACGTGCCGACCGACGACGTGGTTCCGGGGATGGGCAACCACTGGGTGAAGCGGGACGCGCCCGAACTGCAGGGCGAGCAGTTCACGCACACCTACATCTACGGGTCGTTCGACGGTCGAATCAACTTCCTCGAACCCATGATAACGAGACAGTTCCTCGAGAACCTGCAGGGGAGGGTCGTCAGCGAGGTTCCCACCCCGCGGCGGTTCCCGACTCGCGGGTTCTACCCGACCGAGTACGCGATTCGACGAGTTCGGGGGGAAGACGCCGTCGCGGTGTACCTCCGGCGATTCCAGCGGTTCCGGGGGACTCAGTCGGTGTTCTGAGCCACGAAGACGGCGTGGCCGCTCTCGTCGGGGTCTGCGTCCGCGTCGTACCAACCGTGGCGTTCGACCGAGAGACCTAGCACGCCGCAGACGCCGTCGAGGTACGCGGCGTCGTGGTCGTACAGGCGATGGGTGTCCGCGAAGAACTCGCCGTCCGGCGTGAACACGAGCGAGTCCCAGCGGTAGGACGAGTCGCCCACCTCGTGAACGTCGGTGAGTCGGGCGTAGGTTCCATCGTCGGACTCGTAGGACACGAGTCGCGGGTAGGTTCCCTCCTCGCCGGTCGCGAACTGGTCGAAGACGAGGACGCCGTCCGCCGTAAGGTGGTCGGCCGCTGCGCGCAGACTCTCGGCGACGGCGTCGGGGTCGAGGTGCTGGACGACCGTGAAGGGGAACCAGACGAGGTCGAACTGCCCGTCCACCGGGAGGTCCGGCAGTTCGCCGACCCGGAACTCCGCATCCGACTTCGTCCGGGCGCGCTCGACCATCGCGGGGTACTTGTCCACGCCGACGACTTCGAATCCCTCTTCGCGGAGTCGCTTGCTGTGTTCACCGGTACCGCAGCCGACGATTAGCGCGCGCTCTGCGTCGGCGTCGCCCCCGGCCACCGCCGCGAATCGGTCGAGGACGAACTCGACTTCGGCGTCGTAGTCCTTCTCGGCGTAGATGGCGTCGTAGGTCTCGGGGTACTCCGCGTACAGATTCTCGTTCACGCGACTGAAGACGCACAGAATAGTATTAAATCCAACCATTATGCAGACGGCGTGTCGAACCTGCGCGTGATACGCGTCGGTGAGAGGCTCCGGTCACTGCCTCGATTGCGTGGAAAAGAGTGAACTGAAGCGCGGGTCGGCCGGGTTCTCAGGGCTGGAGGTACGCGTAGCCGTCCTCCTGCAATCGGGTCAGTTCGCTCGCGCCCGAGGAGACCGTCTCGACGCCCTCGACGAGGTCACCGTCGTCGAGGTCCATCATGTCGAGGGTGTTGCTACAGGCCTTGAACGCGATGCCCGAGTCGAGGAGTTCCTGCACCGTGTCGCTGTGGGTTCCGTCTCGCGTAACTGGGTCGATGCCCTCGGCCTGCGCGACGACCGCGATGTCATCCATCTCGATGGTCTCGTCCTTCGAGAGGTTCTCCGCTATCGTAAGGACGGTGTTCTGGTGGTCCTCGTCGCCGCTCGTGAGGTGGAATGCGGTTCGCATCGTCTTGCGTACGTCGCTGGTTCGGAAGTGGTTGCTGGCCCCTCGACCTGCGACGAGAAATGCCACGGGGAGCGCGTTCGTTTCGGACAGCCGTATGACAACTCCACAACCACTATGCCGCTGGGAATGGACCGCTCACACCACCCGTGACACAGCAACTAGGTCCCCTCGCCCAAGCGGTGTCGTTGTCGTACTACGAAGACGCCCTCCCGGGGCACGACGAGTTCCACGCCAATCGAGTTCGGAGTCTTTCGGTTCGATTGGCGAACGAATGGGAGCGGACGGTCGATAGAGAGGTTCTCTCCGCGGCGGCGTGGCTACACGACATCGGTCGCCCGCTTGAGCGGTCGGGCGAAATCGAGAATCACGACAGGTGGGCCGCGGAGGAGGCGAGGGACCTCCTCGAAAACGAGGAGGTGGCGGCCGACCGAATCGAGGCCGTCCAGCACTGTATCCGAACGCACAGTATTCGGTCGAGTTCCCCGGACCCGGAGAGTCCCGAGGCGAAACTGCTCTTCGACGCGGACAAGTTGGAGGCGACCGGCGCGGTCGGTATCGCTCGCATGGCCTGTATCGTCGGCGAGCGCTCGGGGAGAGCGGGCGAGAAGTACGCGGCAATCGGGAACTCGGCAGTTCGGGGAGTGGAAACCTCGGACGTTCCGGACATTGCTCTTCTCCGAGACTGGGCGAAGGAGCGTCTGGCTAGGGTCCACACGCCACCCGGACGACGTCTCGGAGAGTCGCGGTGGCGTTTCATGGAGGAGTTCTTCGCGCAGTTCGACCGCGAGATAGGGGTCCACGGAAAGGGATAGTCCCTACAGAGACTCGGACAGAACGCGGAGTATCGGGTGCAGAAGATTGCGGTCGAGACTCGCGACGACGCGGAGGCGAGAGGCCGCGGAACTGCGTCCGCCGACAGTTCAGTTCCGAGACACGAACCCTTACGGTCCGGCCGAGAGATTCGACACGTATGACCGACGAAGCTCCGGACTACCGCGAGCAGGTCGAATCGGCCTTCCCCGAGATTCGGGACATCGAGGACGAGAGTCTGCGCGAGCAGGTCACGGAGGCGTGGACGCTCGGTCTCGAACGTGGCGGATGGAAGGACGTCTCCGACGTTCCCTACGCGTGGAACATTCACGAGGTTTCGAACGTCGAACACGTCCGCGGGGTCACGCGAATCGCCGCGAAATCCGCCGAGGAACAGCGGGAGTTCCACGGCGCAGACCCCGACCTCGACGTGATTCGGGCCGCCTGTCTGCTACACGACGTTGGAAAGTGCTACGAGTACGTGGACCACGTGGACGGGGAGAAACTGCTGGACCCCGACCCGACCTACGTCAGCGAGGAGATTCCCCACTCGATTTCGGGGTACGCGCTGGCCCACGAAGTGGGGTGTCCGTTGGCGGTCCAGCGGGCGATTCCCCACTTCCTCGGTGAGGTACCCAAGCGGACGCTGGAAGCGGAACTGGTCAAGAGCGCCAACTCGGCGAGTTCGAACGCGATTACCCAGTCGGCGATGGGCATCACGCTACAGGAGTGGGTCGAGACGTACTCGCAGACGAGCGACTGAGGGGACGGAATCCGAGTCCGTAGCGGAGGTCCCGTCCGAAGCGGTTCCCGACTCCGGTTCCGCCCGAACTTACAAACCGCCGCCCGTGGTAACGCAGTTCATGGCAACATGTCCACACTGTGAGTCCGACATCACCGAGTGGGCGCAGCGACTGGAGCAGGGAGAGCGCGCGAGCACGCCGAAAGTCTGGACCTGCCCGGAGTGCGATTCGGTCCTCGGCATCTCCGACTGGGGGTCGGAGTAGCGTTTCCGTTTGCGTTTACGTTTTCGTTTTCGCCTATTCGCTTTTGACGTTCCACCCGCGGAACCGCGAGATAGCGCCGTGTTCGTCGATAGCGTACGCGCCGAAGGGGAGACCGGGGTCGACGTCGTAGCTGATTCTGGCGGTGTCGTACTCGCCCGAAACCTGCGACACGCCGTGGACCGAGTCGCCCTGCGCTATCCACCAGACCACGCGGTCGAGTTCGCTGTCGGAGTCTGTCGCGGAAACCTCGAACTGAATCCGCTCGGTCGTCTCGTACTCCGTCCGCAGGATTCTGGCCGAGGGGTTCAGACGCTCGACGACGGGCGGTCGATTCCCGTCCGAACCGACCTCGACCGTCCAACTGACGGTGTCGATTGGGTCGTCGCCCTCGTGAGACGACTCGCCCTCGCGGTAGACCGCCGAGCGAACTCGGTGGGTACCGGGCGACTCGAAGCGATGGGTGAACGTCGCTCGACTGCTCGAACCGAGGTGGCCGTAGAACAGGTCGGGACCGACGCGCCGGTCGCCGTCCACGTACCACTCCGCCGAGACGTAGTCGCCGGGGTAGTCGCTGACGGCGGTCTCGAACAACACCGGGACGTCCGGTTTGACCGTGATTTCCCGTTTCGGACTGCCGCGCGAGACGGTCGGCGAGGGCCGGGAGGGCGTCACCTCGTTTCCGTTCAGCGAGACCGTGGCGGGACCGGCGAGCGCGAACGTCGTTATCTCGCCTTCTACATCGAACTCGTCTACGCCGCGGTCGGGACCGACGTGGCCGACGGCCCGCGACCCATCGACGCTGTCGCCGCCGTCGCGTTGTCTGACTGGACCGCTGGCCGTGAACTCGTAGACTGCGACGCCGCCGCCGTCGCTCTCGACGCGAAGACGGTCGGTCCCCGACCCGGCGTCGAAATCGTCGCCCGCCAGCGACCCGGTCGGTCGCGGGAACGACGACGGTTTGACTCGCTCGCCGTCGCGGGAGAGCGTCGCCGGACCTGCGAGGACGAGACCGGTGATATCCCCGGAGTATCGAAAGGTGTCGGTTCCCCGCTCCGGACCGACGTTGCCCGCGGCGCGACTGCCGCCGACCCGGTCGCCGCTGTCCTCCTGTCCGAGGTCGCCGCTCACAGTGAACTCGTAGGCCGCGAATCCGCCGCCGTCGCTCTCGATTGTGAGCGTCTTCGAGGGCGCGACGTGCGCCGAGACGGAGCGGCCGACGAACGGTGTCACACCTGCGGCGGCGACCCCTCGCGCGAGGAACCGCCGACGAGAGTTCTCGTTGCCCATACGGAGCGCTACGAGGGGTGGAATCAAAGTTATTCACAGCGTATCGACAGTATCGAACCTCTAATCCCCGGAATCCGAGACGGCTCGTGGGTCGTTTCGGAAGCGCGCGGAACGCCCTCGAACGTGACAGTCACCCCGAACGACCGGTGAATGGAACACGTTTTTCTATCGAGACGCACTACTGTCGCATGCATGACAGACGTATCGTGGCAGTTCGTCCGGTTCGTCGCGACCGTTCTGGTTCTCGGGCCGCCAGTCGCGTACTACGTCTATCGAGACCGGAAGCGGCGCGGCGAGTCGCGGCCGCTCGCGTGGGCGCTCGGACTCGGCGTCCTCGGCATCCCGGGCCTGATATTCCACCTCTATCTTCGCGGAGACTTCGCCGGGCCGAACCGCGACGGCGAGTAGCACCGGAATCGCGGCCGAAAGGGACCGCCAGGTCTACTCTTCGGACGGACCGGCGCTCCTAGCTCAGAACTCCGTGACGACTTCGATGCTGACCGTGCCGTAGTCGTTCATCGCCGCCAGTCGGTCGGGCACGTCGCTCAGCGCGACCTCCCGCGTCACCAGTTCGGCGGGCGAGACGGTGCCGCGGTCCATCATCCGGAGCAGTTCGCCGTAGCGCGTCGGCGGCATCCCGCGCGACCCGAGGAACGTAATTTCGTTCATCGTCATCGCGTCGGTCGGGAGCGCCACCTCGCCGCGCTCCTCGTCGGTCGTCAGGCCGAGTTGGAGGTGCTGGCCGCGCTTGCGGAGGCACGCGACGGAGTTGCGGCAGGTCTCGGCGACGCCCAGCGCGTCCACCGAGACGTGCGCGCCGCCGGGGGTGAGACGACGGATTCGCCCGGGCACGTCGGCGACCGCTCCGGCGTTCACCGTCTCGTCCGCGCCCAACTCCTCGGCCTTCGCCAGTTTCTCGTCCGCGAGGTCCACCGCGACGACGTTCGCACCGAGCGCGTCCGCGACGTGGACCGCCGAGAGACCGACGCCGCCGCAGCCGTGGACCGCCACCCAGTCGCCGGGGGTGAGGTCCGCGCGGTGAGCGAGTCCGTGGTACGCCGTGGCGAACCGACAGCCGAGTCCGGCCATCTCGACCGGCGAGACGCCGTCGGGGAGCGCCACGGCGTTGTAGTCGGCGTACGGGACGTGGACCCGCTCGGCGAACGCGCCGGGCGCGTCGGCCTCGAACCCGAGCGCCAGTCCGTCCTCGCAGACGTTTCCGTGGCCGTTCCGGCAGTGCTCGCAGTCGCCGCGTCCGAGGTTGAACGGGACCGCGATTCGGTCGCCCTCGCGGAAGCGCTCGACGTTCGGGCCGGTCGAGACCACGGTGCCCGCGGGTTCGTGGCCGAGAATTTGGCCCTCGGGTACTTGGTCGTCGGCCCACTCGCCGTGGCCCTGCCACGCGTGCCAGTCGCTCCGGCAGACGCCGCAGGCCTCGGTCTCGACGACGACGCCGTGGTCGTCGGCGTCGGGGGCGGGGACCTGCTCGATTTCGAGCGGTTCGCCGTACTCGCGCAGAACTGCTGCTCTCATGCTGGTACTATCAGTCCGGTGGGTCGGTGCGGGGTTAAATCGGTGGGTCGCGGCGAGATGGTCGGGCGTCGCCGACACTCGGGAGAGGACGCCGAGAGACATCGGCGTCCTCCGCAGGACAATTCCGAGAGACGCTCGGCCTCACTCCGGCGACCCAGCGAGTCGCTCCACGAGCGACCCGACGAACGCCATCTCGTCGTCGTTCACGGCGTGTTCCAGTCCGGGGTAGATTCGCTCGGTCACCTCGGCGTTCAGGTCCCGGAACGCCGCTGCGGTCTCACGGACGCGCTCGACCGGGACGTGGTCGTCGGCGTCTCCGCACCCGAAGAACGCGGGCGTCCCAGACAGCGAGCCGTCGTACACCCTGCGGGCGTCCAGCGGACCGACGAGACCGCCGGAGAGCGCCGCGACGCCGCCGTACCGTCGTGGGTTGCGCGCGGCGTACTCCGCCGCGAGGCAGGCCCCCTGCGAGAAACCGAACAGCACCACCCTGTCGAGCGGGATGCCCTTCGCCACGGCGTCGTCCACGACGGCATCGACCGCGCAGAGCGCCGACGAGAGGTGCGGTTCGTTGCGCTCGACCGGGGCCAGAAACGAGTGGGGATACCACCGACTCCGGGCGGCCTGCGGCGCGAAGAAGGCCACGCCGTGGCGGTAGAGCGGTTCGGCGAGGTTGACCACGCCCTGCGCCGTCGCGCCCCGACCGTGCAGGAGGACGACCGCGACCTCGGCGGCCCGAATCGGCGCGCCCGCCGTGACGACGTGTTGGTCGGCGTGGGGGTCCTCCGCGGAACCAGCAGGACTCTGCCGGTCGTCGGAACCGTCGGTCATTCCGACTCGTTCCTGCGCGGGAGTTCGACCGGCGGGAGTTGGCGCTCTATCAGGTCGCGGTCCTCCTCGAACCAGTCGGGCAGGACGAGCGACTCGCCGAGCGTCGCGGGGTCCTCGTCGGCGGTGAGGCCCGGCGATTCGGTCGCCAGTTCGAAGAGAATACCGCCGGGTTCCCTGACGTACAGCGAGTGGAAGTAGTGGCGGTCGCGCACCCGGGAGACGTCGTAGTCGCGCTCCCGGAACAGGTCGTGCCACTCGTACAGTTGCTCCTCGCTCGCCACGCGAACCGCGACGTGGTGAATCGTCCCGATTCCCTCGCGGCCGAAGGAGGCCGAGCGGTCGAGAACGTCCACGACGGTCGCGTGGTCGCCCGAGGCGCGGTACCGAATCCGATTGACGTCGCCGTCGCGCTCCTCGCCAGCGAGGTCGAAGCCGAGCGTTTCGAGCGTTCCCGCGGTCGTGTACGGGTTGGTCGGCAACAGGGTGACGCCGTGGACGCCCCGAATCGCGGCGTCGGCCGGAACCGACCCGCCGGTCCACGGTTTGACGGGCGAGTCGGCGGTCACGAGTTCCACCGGGGTTCCGGCGTCGTCCTCGAACCGGAGGACGGTCTCGTCGAAGCGGCGGCGGGGTCCCGTCACGTCGACGCCGCGAGCGTCGAGGCGGTCGGTCCAGTACGGAACGGAACCCGGCGGAATCGCGAACGAGACGCCGCTTATCTGGGGTTTGCCGAGGCGGCCCGGCACGTCGTTGGGGTACGGGAAACAGGTGAGGAGCGTCCCGAGGTCGCCGGTCTCGTTCCCGTAGTACAGGTGGTACCGGAGCATGTCCTCGTAGTTCACCGTCCGCTTGACGAGGCGGAGACCGAGGACGTCCGCGTAGAAGTCCACGTTGCGTTGGGGGTCGCCCACTATCGAGGTGACGTGGTGGACGCCCGGAGAGTCGTCGAGCATCGGTCGTGCGTAGGTTTCGGTCGCGCGAGGATGACTGTGGCGGCCTCGGCAACTCGCGGTGGGTCCGCCGACTGTCAGGGCGACTCCATCGAGTCCACCAGTTCCCGGAACGCCGCCCCGTCCAGCGAGCGCGACGACCCGGCCCAGACGGCGTAGCGGACGCCGTCTTCGGCCCAGAGGGCCTCCCACGCGCCGCGGTCCTCCGTCAGCGCGGCGTAGTGGACCGTCGTACCCCGCAGGTCGAGGGCGGCCCGCGTCTCGGCCGACTGGTCGGAGGGGTCCGGCGGGAGCGACGGTGCGAGGGGACTGTCCTCGTCGGCCGCCAGTAGCCAGAGGTGGTCGCTCCCGTTCGCTCGGTTCCGGAAGACCGCCTCCAGTGCGTCCGCTTCGGTGAACGTCAGTGCGGAGTCGAGGACGAACTGCCCGCCGGGGGAACTATCGGAACCACCGGGGACGAGCGCCGGGACCGGCGAGTCGGTCCGGAGCGCGACCGGTGAGAGGACGAGGCTGGCCTCGTAGGGATGCTCGGGCGCGTAGTCCCACAGGCCGTGGGGAACGACCGGCGGGCGGCAGCCGTAGCGCACCCAATAGTTCAGCCTGTGGAACGGGACGCGCCGGACTCGGCGGGCACCCTCGGGGTCGGCGGGCGTCAGTCCGTCGAGGAGACGCGTCAGTTCCTCGTCGGAGAACTCGCCCTCGGAGACCGAGAGTTCGACCTGCGTTCGGTCGCGTTGGACGCAGGCACCGCGGTTGTCCTTGTAGTCGGTGCCGAGCCACCCCACCGCGTCGCCGCACTCGAACGGCGCGGGGTCGGGCGTGCGCCACAGCGGGGCGATACTCGCCGAGGGCGGTGCCCAGTCGTAGCAGAACTGCTTGAGCCTGAGCCGCCGGTCCTCGCCCGCCACCGCGGTGCGAACGCTGCAGGGGTTGCCGTCGCTGTGGGGCGTCTGGTCGATGTCCTCGGCGGCCACGTCGCTCGGGCGGCCGGGCGGTTGCTCGGGGCGGTGAGTGACCGTCTCGACGCGACAGTCGTCGGGGAGCCACTCGGGTTCGAAGACGACGAAGTTCACCGCGGCCTGCGCGTCGGCGGGCGCTGTCTCTCGGGGCGGGGCGGCGTCGTCGGCGCGGGTCAGTCGAGTCTCCGGGTCGGCGCTCCTCCAGACGGTCATCGTATCGCGCTCCCGGCACATCGCGTGGGTGAATCTGGGGTCAGTCGCACGAATCGAGGTTCGCGCGAATCGGCCAAAAGTGTTAGCTGAACCGTATTTTTGTTCTCGGTTCGACACTTCAGGTGCGCACCCGACGCCGGGACCTCGTTATCATCGAAAGCACACCTGACCGAGACCCCACCTGACCGCGCCCTCCCCGTCACCGTGATTTCCGAGACAGCCGGAACTTTAAACCCGTCCTGAAAACGTAGCGGCGTGAGCGACGACGAAGACGCGCCGACCCCCTCTCGCGGCCAGACCGTCGGTCTCGTCGCCGGACTCTTCGCGCTCTCGACGGCGGCGGGCGCGTACGAAATCGCACCGGCGAGTATCCTGCCGCTGGTCCGCGAGTCGCTGGGCGTCGGTCCGACGTTAGCCGGATGGCTTGTCAGCGTGATGTACCTCACTGCGGTGGTCGCCAGCGTCCCGGTCGGGGTCGCGCTCGACCGGGTGTCGGTCCGGAAGGCCGTCGCCGCGGCCGCCGTCGCACTGCTGGTCGCCGGTAGCTGGGGCTGGGTCGCCGCGACGGCGGGGGCCTACTGGTGGCTGTTCGCCTCGCGAATCCTCGGCGGGTTCGCCTACGTCGTGTTCTGGAACGCCGGGGCGAACGTGGTCGGGCAGGCCGTCGGTCCCGACGTTCGCGCGACGGCCGTCGGCGTGTTCACCGCGAGCGCGCCGGTCGGGTTCGCGCTGGGGCAGTTCGGTAGTCCGCTGCTGGCCGACCTGTTCGGGTGGCCCGCCACGCTCCCCATCTTCACGGCCATCGCAGTGGTCGGCGTCGCGGTGTTCCTGCTGGCGACGCGCGGCCGGAGCCTCGCGGTCGAGACCGGCGCGCCGAGTCGCGCCGAGGTGCGCGACCTACTCGCCAATCGGGCGGCGTGGACGCTCTACGCCCTCTCGTTTCTGGCGTTCTCGCTGTACCTGTTCCTCAACAGTTGGCTCCCGAGCTATCTGACCGACCGCCTCGGCGTCTCGCTCGCGCTGAGCGGACTGCTGACCGCGTTGTTCCCCGCGGTCGGCGTCGTCTCGCGGACCGGGGGCGGCGTCATCTCGGACCGGCTGTTCGGCGGGGAGCGCCGCCCGGTCGTCCTGCTGGCGTTCGTCGCGGCCGCGCCGGCGGTCACGGGGTTCGTGGTGGTCTCGCGGGTCGGTCCCGCTATCGCGCTCCTACTCGTCGCGGGGTTCGCTGTCCAACTCACCATCGGCCTGCTCTACACCTACGTCGCGGAAGTCGTCGCGCCGACGGTCCGGTCCACGGCCATCTCGATGCTGACCAGCGTCGGCCTGTTCGGCGCGTTCGCCGCCCCGATAGCCGGGGGCGCGATAATCGACCGCGTGGGGTATCGCCCGGCGTTCCTGCTCGCGGGTGTCGTCGCGGTCGTCGGCGTGGCGCTGGCGTGGTACGCGCCGGACGTGCGGTGACCTCAATCGCCGGAAGCCCTTTTGGTTCTGCGGGACGACTACCACAGTTGTACGGTGGGGAATACCATGGCAGACAAACCACATCAGAATCTGGCCATCATCGGCCACGTAGACCACGGAAAATCGACGCTCGTGGGACGACTCCTCTTCGAGACGGGGAGCGTGCCCGAACACGTCATCGAACAGCACAAGGAGGAGGCCGAGGAGAAGGGCAAGGGCGGGTTCGAGTTCGCCTACGTGATGGACAACCTCGCCGAGGAGCGCGAGCGCGGCGTCACCATCGACATCGCCCATCAGGAGTTCGAGACCGACGAGTACTACTTCACCATCGTGGACACGCCGGGCCACCGCGACTTCGTGAAGAACATGATTACCGGGGCGAGTCAGGCCGACAACGCCGTCCTCGTCGTCGCCGCCGACGACGGCGTCGCGCCCCAGACGCAGGAACACGTCTTCCTCGCGCGGACACTGGGCATCAACGAACTCATCGTCGGCGTCAACAAGATGGACCGGGTGGACTACGAGGAGAACCGCTACAAGGAGGTCGTCGCCGAGGTGCAGGACCTCCTGAATCAAGTCCGGTTCAACACCGAGGACGCCAGCTTCATTCCCATCTCCGCGCTGGAGGGCGACAACGTCGTCGAGCGCAGCGGGAACATGGAGTGGTACGACGGCGAACTCGTGCTGGAGGCGCTCAACGACCTCCAAGAGCCTGAGCCGCCGACCGACGCACCCCTCCGACTCCCGATTCAGGACGTCTACACGATTTCGGGCATCGGGACGGTCCCGGTCGGACGCGTCGAGACGGGCATGCTCAACACCGGGGACAACGTGTCGTTCCAGCCTCCGACGTGGGCGGCGAGGTCAAGACCATCGAGATGCACCACGAGGAGGTGCCCGAGGCGGGACCCGGCGACAACGTCGGGTTCAACGTCCGCGGCATCGGGAAGGACGACATCCACCGCGGCGACGTCTGCGGCCCGGCCGACGACCCGCCGAGCGTGGCCGAGACGTTCACCGCGCAAATCGTCGTGATGCAGCACCCGAGCGTCATTACCGACGGCTACACGCCGGTCTTCCACGCTCACACCGCGCAGGTCGCCTGCACGCTGGAGTCCATCGACCAGAAGATAGACGCCTCCAGCGGCGAGGTCGAGGAGGAGGACCCCGACTTCATCCAGTCCGGTGACGCCGCGGTCATCACGGTCCGGCCCCAGAAGCCGCTGAGCATCGAACCCTCGTCGGAGATTCCGGAACTCGGGAGCTTCGCCATCCGGGACATGGGACAGACCATCGCGGCCGGACGCGTGCTGGAAGTCACCGAGCGCTGAGTCGCCGAGCGACACCTCGGCGAACACCGGATGACTTTACTACTCGGAGACCCTCGTGTTCGGTATGGGTTTTGGTAGCTACGACGAGTCCGAACAAAAGGACCAAGAAAACGACTTCGACGAGGACGACGGCGTGTCCGTCCACGAGAACACCCACGAAGGGGAAGTCTCGTTCGACTCGGACGCCTCGCAGGACGAACTTCTCGACCAACTGAACGAGATAAAGAACAGCGGCGAGGACGACGAGGAGTAGCCCACCCCGAGAGGGGTAGCGGGGGTGAAGACGGCGTTTTTCTGCATTTTCATCGTTCATCGTAGTTCCGAACACGCGTTCGGCTCTCAGTTCGGACCTCCGTCGTCGCTCGTCAGTCTCGGTCCTCAGCGTCGCTTCCGAAATCGGAGACCCAGAGGCTCGACCGACTCGACCCCTCGCGGAACCGAGGTCGGACGTGACTGCTCGCCCGGAGACCGCCGCTAAGCGAAAATCAATTACAGTTGCTACGCTATCCCGAACCATGGAGACCGACATCCTCGGTCAGTTCGAAGCGTCCCTCCGCCGGATGAACGTCGGGCGAACGAGAGTCGAGACCGGGTCGTTCGAGGCGGCGCTGACCTCGGTCGTCGAGACGCCCGCGGTCGGGTCGCCCCTTCCGTTCGATGGCGTCTCGTTGGCGGACACCGAGGTCGAACTCGACCCGACCCCGTCACAGTTGCGAGCGGCGAAGACCGGCGTGACCGCCGTCGAACTCGGCATCGCCGACTACGGGTCGGTGGTCGTCCGGTCGTCGCCCGACGGCGACGAACCGGTGAGTCTCTTCCCCGAGACCCACGTCGCCGTCCTGCGCGAGAGCGACGTGGTCCCGGACATGCCCGCCGCTTTCGAGCGACTGGAGACCGCCTTCGCGGCTGGCACCGACGACGTCGTCGTCGCCACGGGACCGAGCGCGACCGCCGACATGGGCGAACTGGTGTACGGAGCGCACGGTCCCAAGGCGGTCCACGTCCTGCTGCTGGAGGACCGATGAGTTCCGACCGCGCGACCCGGAAGGCGAAGGCGGCGGAGATTCGGCGACTCCTCGACGAGGAGGGCGACAGCGTCGCGGCGAACACCCGCGGCTTCAACGAGGGGCGCTACGAGTCGGTCGGGAAGTTGGACGACTACGAGCAGTTGAAAGAGGAGGCGCGGGCAATCAAGGAGGACGCAATCGAGCGCCTGCCGGACCTGATAGAACGGGTCCGCGAGAGCGTCGAGACCAACGGCGGCACCGTCTACCTCGCCGACGACGCCGCGGACGCCAACCGCTACGTCGAAGAGGTCTGCGAGCGCCGGGACGCCGAGACGCTGGTCAAGAGCAAGTCGATGACCACCGAGGAGATAGAGGTCAATCAGCGACTGGAAGACGCTGGCGTCGAGGTCTGGGAGACGGACCTCGGGGAGTTCGTGTTGCAAGTGGCAGACGAAGCGCCCTCCCACATCGTCGCGCCGGCCATCCACAAGTCACGGGAGTCCATCGCGGACCTGTTCAATGCCCACTTCGAACCGGAGGAACCGCTCGAAACCGCCGAGCAACTCACCGAGTTCGCCCGCGAGTACCTCGGCGAGCGCATCGAGGACGCCGACGTGGGGATGACGGGGGCGAACTTCGTGGTCGCGGAGTCGGGCACCATCGCGCTGGTGACCAGCGAGGGCAACGCCCGGAAATCGGTCGTCGCGCCGGACACCCACGTCGCCGTCGCGGGCGTCGAGAAACTGATTCCGAACCTCTCGGACCTCCAACCGTTCGTGGAACTCATCGGTCGGTCGGGGACCGGACAGGACATCACCTCCTACGTCTCGCTGTTCAGTCCGCCGGTCGGGTCGCCGACCGTCGACTTCGACGACCCGGAGACGCCGCTATCGGAGTCGGGGGACCCGGACGACCGGGAGTTCCACCTCGTCCTCGTGGACAACGGACGGACCGCGATGCGCGAGGACGACCAGTTGCGCGAGACGCTCTACTGCATCCGGTGTTCGGCCTGCGCCAACTCCTGCGCGAACTTCCAGTCGGTCGGCGGTCACGCCTTCGGCGGCGAGACCTACTCCGGCGGCATCGCCACGGGATGGGAGGCCGGTGTCGAGGGGTTGGATACCGCCGCGGAGTTCAACGACCTCTGCACGGGGTGTTCGCGCTGCGTGAATCAGTGCCCGGTCGGCATCGACATCCCGTGGATAAACACGGTGGTCCGCGACCGCATCAACCGTGGCGAGGACGGCGAGTTCGACTGGTTGGTGGAGGGGCTGACGCCCGACGAGGAGTCGGGCGGCCTGAGCCTCCAGAAGCGGTTCTTCGGCAACTTCTCGACCGTGGCCCGCGCCGGGTCGGCGCTGGCTCCCGCGTCGAACTGGCTCGCCGAGACGGCTCCCGCGCGGTGGGCGATGGAGCGCGGCCTCGGCATCGACCGGCGACGAGACCTCCCCGAGTTCGAGCGCGAGACCTTCGCCGACTGGTTCGCCGACCGCGGCGGGTCCCGGATTTCGCCGACAGACGCCGACCGCGTCGCCGCGGTCTACCCGGACCTCTACACGAACCACGTGCAGGTCGAGCGCGGGAAGGCCGCCGTCAGGGTGCTGGAGGCGCTGGGCGTCTCGGTCAGGGTGCCCGACGTCGGGTCGAGCGGTCGCGCGCCGCTCTCGCAGGGGATGATAGCCACCGCGAAACGCCGGGCCGAGTCGGTCGCGCCCGCGCTCCTCGACCACGTCGAGGCCGGACGCGACGTGGTCGTGATAGAACCGAGTGACCTCGCCATGTTCGAGCGCGAGTACGGGAAGTTCCTCGAGGCCGAGCGCCACGAGGCGCTGGCCGACGACAGCTACGAGGTACTGGAGTACGTCTACGGCCTGCTCGAAGAGGGCGAGGCGGACGCGGACGAGACGGTGAACGCGCTCACCCGCGGGGACGGGACGGAAGTCGCGTACCACAGCCACTGCCAGCAGCGCACGCTGGACCTCGAACCGTACACGACCGCCGTGCTGGAGGCGGCGGGCTACGACGTGCTGACCTCCGACGTGGAGTGCTGCGGGATGGCCGGGAGCTTTGGCTACAAGTCCGAGTACTACGAACTGAGCGTGGACGTGGGCGAGCAGTTGCGCGACCAGTTCAGCGCTCCAGAAGCCGAGGACCGCCTCGTCGTCGCGAGCGGCACCTCCTGTCTGGAGCAGTTGGACTCGCTGTTGGGTCGGCCGACCCGTCATCCGGTCGAACTGCTCGACCCGGCGCGGTGACGCTGACGTCGTCTGGTCTCTCACCCACTGATGCGAGCGCTCACGCACCGCCGCTCGAAATCGGGGCGGATTTACCTTCGAACCCACTACTCGGCGGCGTGAAGAACGTCACGGACAGAACCAGCAACCCCTTCGGGATGACGCCGCCCTGCGACCACGGGTGCGATGGGTCGGGCGACGGCTCCGGCCCCCGCGCCGTCTTCGGCTACGGGGACGCCAACGCGGACTTCCACGTGGTCGGCGACCATCCGGGCGTCCACGGCGGACGCGAGACCGGGATTCCGTTCACCGGCAGTCTTGCGGGCGAGCGCCTCCAACCCGTCCTGAACGAGGTTGGTCTGCTCGGAGACGCCTACAGCGACGAACCCGCGGCGGCGGACTGCTTCTTCAGCTATCGTCACATGTGCTGTCTCCCCGAGGGTCGCGCGCCGACCGACCGCGACTACGACGAACTGGAACCGTTCTTCGACGCGGAGTTGCGGGCCATCGCGGCCCACGTCCTCCTGCCCGTGGGCGAGCGCGCGACCCGGTACGTCCTCGGGACCTACGCCGCCCGCGAGGCGCTGTTGGACGGCGGTGAGCGAGAAGACCGGATGGCCGACCTCCACGCCGACCACGTTCCGGGCCGGGGCTTTCTGGTCGTCCCGGTTCGGGAACCGAGCGAGTGGGACGACGGCGACGGCGAACGACTGGCCGCCTCGCTGGCCGACCTGCTGTCGTCGGACTACCGCCAGACCGCGGACCTCGGCCGGTTCCTCGCGGAACACGACACCTACGAAGTCCGGTGATGGAGCGACGGATTCGGGTCCGTCGGGAGGTCTACGAGTACGTCCGTCCGCCGGGGACGATAACGTCGAAGAACCCCCTGAAGACGCCGACGACGAGGTCGAGTACCAGCGGGACGAGCGGCACGACGATAAACAGCGCGAAGACAGCGCCGACGGCTACCGCCGCGATTTCGAGCGGAGATGTCGGCTTCGGAACGGCCATGAACGTCTCCACGACGGCATCCGTGATAACGGTGGTGTCGGAAACGGCAAGATAGTGGAAAGCGACGAGTGATGGTCGAGAGGTATCGGCAGGCCCGAACGCAGACGGACCCCCTCGAATCCGCAACAATAGCTAAGGACGTGTACGGGGTATCGGTTCTGGAGATGGCTCTCGATACGCCCGAGGACTTGTTCGAGTACGAACTCCGTGGGATATACTACGCCGAGCGGGAGTTGGCCGACCTGCTGGACGAACTCCAGACCAGCGCGACGGAGGCCGACCTCGTGGACGGGTTCGCCGAACACCGCGACGAGACCGAGGTCCACGTCGAGCGCCTCGAACGCGTCTTCGACCTGCTGGGTCTCGAACCGCACGAGCGAAACGTGCCGACGGTCGACGCGCTCCGGGAGGAGAAGCGCGAGGCCGACACCGACTCCCACGACGTGGCGGTGCAGAACACGCTCTACAACCACGTCGGTCGGAAGGCCGAGCGACTCGAACTCACCGCCTACGAGGGACTGCTCGCGCTGGCGGACGTGCTCGACGCCGACCCCGAGGCGGTGGACCTACTCGAACAGAACAGAAACGAGGACCGCGACGCGCTCGATACGCTCGAATCGGTCTCGGAAGGCGGCGAGTTCCAGTCGTTCATCGACCGACTGCTCTGAAAATCGACTGCCGAACGTTCTGAAGGCCGACTACGAGTCGTCGCCGAACTCCGTCCCGCAGTTGCCACAAGCCATGCTCTCGGCGGGCAGTGCGCGTTGGGGCGTGACCAGACCGCAGTCGTCGCAGATGCCGTAGAGGCGTTTGTCCGGGTCGATACCGCTGACGAACTCCATCCGCACCCACGCGTCGGGGTTCGTCTCGTCGTAGATTTCGACGCCGCCGTCGGTTCGCTTCCAGTTCACCGGGTCGGCGTCCTGCTCCCGTCGCTCCAGTCGTTCGCTCATCGCGTGGTAGAAGGGCGGACGGTATCTATCATAAAAGTTCCGTACTAATTTTCACTACGAGTGTACTAAAACTCCCCGCGGCGGGCGACGCCGGAGGGAACGACGGGAGAGAAAACGACTTACCTGACACGCGCGGAGTACGACCGTGAAACGGATTCAACTCGGAAACACCGTCTTCGAGGGACGGAACGACGTGTACCTGTTCGGGGACGACTCCGGACGGACGACGCTCGTGGACACCGGCGTCGCCTCGCCCGGGGTCCGCGAGCAGTTAGAGGACGAACTCACCGAGTACGGCGTCTCGTTCGGCGACGTGGACGCGATTCTGCTGACGCACTGGCACCACGACCACGCGGGTCTCGCGGGCGAGATTCAGGACGAGAGCGGCGCGACGGTGTACGTCCACGAGGCCGACGCGCCGATGGTCGCCGAGGACGGCATGAACCACGAGACCGAAATCGAGGAGCGCGACCTGTTCGCGCGGTGGGGCGTCCCCGACGAGAAGGCCCGGGAACTGCTCGACTTCCTCGGTCTCCACGACCAGATTCAGGGCCGGTCCCCGGCGGTCGAGACGTTCACAGACGGCGCGACGTTCGACCTCGGGAGCGTCGAACTCGAAGCGGTCCACCTGGCCGGCCACGCCGCCGGACTGTCCGGGTTCGCACTGACCGACGGAGACGACCGCGAACTGCTCTCCGGCGACGCGCTCCTGCCGAAGTACACCCCGAACGTCGGCGGCGCGGACCCCCGGGTTGAGGACCCCCTCGGCACTTACCTCGACTCGCTGGACCGCGTCATCGAGAACGGCTACGACCGCGCGTGGCCGGGCCACCGCGACCCCATCGACGACCCCGCGGACCGAGCGCGCGAAATCGCCGCCCACCACCGCGAGCGAACCGAGCGCGTGCTGTCGGTGCTCCGAGAGCGCGGCGAGGCCGACGCGTGGACCGTCAGCGCCGACCTGTTCGGCGAGTTGTCGAACATCCACATCATGCACGGGCCGGGCGAGGCGTGGGCGCACCTCGACCACCTCGAACGCCACGGCGTGGCGGAGCGGACCGACGCGGGATACAGACTCCTCGACGAGAACCCAGACCTCGACGCGATGTTCGAGTACGGCGGTGAGAACGACGAAGCGACCGAACCGAGCGCGGCGACGGAGGACTGACCGTGACCACCGTCACAGTCTGGAACGAGTACCGTCACGAGCGAGAGGACGACGCGGCCCGCGAGGTCTACCCCGACGGTATCCACGCGACCATCGCCGAGTCCCTCGACGAACGGGGGTTCGACGTTCGGACGGCGACGCTGGACGACCCCGAACACGGCCTCACGCCGGACGTGCTGGACGATACTGACGTGCTGACGTGGTGGGGTCACGAGGCCCACGAGGAGGTCAGCGACGAGGTGGTCAAGCGCGTCCACGAGCGAGTGCTGTCGGGGATGGGCCTGCTCGTCCTCCACTCGGGCCACTTCTCGAAGATTTTCAAGCGATTGATGGGGACGAGTTGCGGCCTCAAGTGGCGCGAGTCGGGCGAGACGGAGCGGATATGGACGGTCGAACCCGGCCACCCCATCGCCGAGGGTATCGGCGAGTGCATCGAGGTGCCAGAGACCGAGATGTACGGCGAGCGGTTCGACGTCCCGGCACCCGATACCTTGGTGTTCACGAGTTGGTTCGAGGGCGGCGAAGTGTTCAGAAGCGGGTGCTGTTACCGCCGCGGGTCGGGCCGAATCTTCTACTTCAGGCCGGGCCACGAGACGTACCCCATCTACCACCACCCCGAAATTCAGACGGTCGTGGCCAACGCCGTCTCGTGGGCGACACCTGTCGAAACGTAATCATCTTCAGTCGGGAACGTTCCGCGTTCATCTCATCGGGAGTAAAACGGCCGTCTCCGGCGTTGTCGTTCCTCTCGGTCTCCAATCATCGGCTCTACCGCCTGATTTTGTAAAGTTAAAGGAAGGAAACCATTTATTAGGTAGCCGTGATTCCGGCAAGACAGAGGATGCCGGAGGCGCACCCCCGTGTACTGCACGTCGAGGACAACGACTTCTTCGCTAAGGTCACGTCAGGAATTCTCGCCGACGAGTACGACATCGACGTGTTCACGGTGGAGAGCGCGGAAGCAGCACTCGAACGGTTGGAAACCAACCGGTTCGACTGTATCGTCAGTGACTACGACATGCCCGGCATGGACGGGTTGGAGTTACTGGACGCGGTCAGAGAGACCGACCGAGACGTCCCGTTTATCCTCCTGACCGGCGGCGGGAGCGAACAGATAGCGAGTAAGGCAATCTCGGCAGGTGTCACCGACTACCTGAAAAAGGGGACGGACCAAGAGCAGTTCGCAGTGTTGGCCAATCGCATCGAGAACGCCGTTTCGCGGCGACGCGCCGAGCGACTGGCGAACCGTCAAATCGCGGTCAACGACCTCATCTGGGACGTGAGCCAAGCGATTTTACAGGCGTCGTCCCGCGAGGATATCGAGCAAATCGTCTGCGAACGCCTCGCCGACTCGGGACCCTACCTCCTCGCGTGGGTCGGAACCGTGGACGAAGAGACCGCCTCCGTTCGACCGGAGGCGTCCGCGGGCGTCGAGCAACGGTATCTCGACACCGTGATTCTCGACGGGGACCGAGAAGAAGGTGACAGCGTCCCCGTGAGGAAGGCGGTCGAAACCCAAAAAGTGCAGGTCAAACGCGGTGCGAGACTGAAAGAGCGGTTCCAGAACGAAGTCGACGCGAACGTCGAACGCTACGCCGTCGCCGCGGTCCCGCTCGTGTACGAGAACCGCGCGTACGGTGTCCTGAGCGTCTGGTCGGACGTCCGGCACGCGTTCGGCGAGACCGAGCGCCGCGTCCTCTCGAAGTTCGGCAACAACCTCGCGTACGCAATCGATTCGGTCCAGACGCGCAAGGAACTCGTCCGGCGCGAACAGCGACTGCAGGTGTTCAATCGAATCCTGCGACACAACCTCAGAAACGACCTCAACGTCGTACTGGGTCGGGCCGAGAACATCGCCGAAGAGTTTCCCCCGGCCGCGAACGAGGCGAGTATCATTCGGCAGAAAGCGAGCGAACTCATCGAGATTAGCGAGAAGGCGCGCGAGGTCGGGAAGACCCTCGACGGCGAGAACCGGGCCACCAAGCAGATAGACGTGACCGATTGCGTGAAACGAACCTGCGAGGAGTTCCGCCAGTCGTACCCGGACGTCGCGATAACGACCGACACCCCACAGAGCGCAGTCGTGTACGGCGACAAGACGCTCGAAGCCGCGATAAGCGAAATCGTAGAGAACGCCATCGAACACGGTGGCGACCGCCCGTCGGTGAGCGTGACGGTCTCGGCCAGCGGGGACGACGAGTGGGTAGAAGTGACGGTCTTGGACGACGGACCCGGTATCCCGGAGGAAGAGCGCAAAGTCCTCGCAGAAGGCGAGGAGACGGCGCTTCACCACGGGAGCGGTCTCGGTCTCTGGCTCTCGAACTGGATTGTCGGCAAGTTCGGCGGCGACCTGACGTTCGACGACTACCATACGAACGGCGGTGAAGTGACTCTGCGACTCCAGCAGGCGACCGAGGGAGTTTCACCGTGGCAAGATATTTCGCCGTTAGAGTACGAGTAACTACACCAGCGTAACCGTCGTCCATCGGAAGGAGCCGACTCGTTCGCACCACCGACAAATATATACGAGCAAAGTGATTAATACAGACAATATGAGCACGAAATCGAATGGGTTCGTAGAACGGTTCCGCCAACCGGAGTACACCGGCGAGAATCGATGTACACCGTGTACCATCGTCAACGTCGTCATCGCAGTCGTGGCGAGCGGGGTCGCTTCATACCTACTGACGCCAGTCGGTGGTGCAGTGGTGTTCGCGCTGTCGCTGGCGTCGATTTACCTCCGGGGGTATCTGGTGCCGGGCACGCCGACGTTGACGAAGCGTTACTTCCCCGACTGGGTGTTGGCGCGATTCGACAAACTCGAAGACGAATCCGTGGAAATCAGTGAGGACGAGCGCGAACCGGAGGAAGTGCTGGCCGACGCCGGAGCGGTCGAACCCTGCGAGGAGATGGACGACCTCTGTCTCTCCGAGTCGTTCCGACAGACGTGGTACGACAACATGGAGTCCATCAAGTCAGACGGAACCGAGAAGAGCGACCTGAGTCACGTCCTCGACGTGGAGGAGGAGAAACTCACGTTCGACGAACACGACGAAGCGCTGGTCGCGCAGTACGACGGCGGCCACCTCGGACAGTGGGAGTCGCGCGCGGCACTCGTCGCCGACCTCGCAGCTGCGAAGGTGCTCGAAACTCGCTACCCCGACTGGGACGCGTTGAGCGTCACGAACCAGAGTCGCGTGCTGAGCGGTCTCCGAATCTTCCTCGACGCCTGTCCCGACTGCGGCGGCGACATCGCGATGGAACAGGAAACCGTCGAATCGTGCTGTCGGACGATGGACGTGGTCGCAGTCAGTTGTTCGGAATGCGACTCCCGAATTCTGGAAGTCGAACACGACCAGTAACCGCAGTTCGTGGTCGGGTCTTCGTGGGCTATTCCACGTCTTCGGTCTCTATCACACGCCTTCACTGTTTCAGTTCTCTCGTCTTCGGTTTCAGTTTTCTTCCTGCCCCGATACTCCCGATTCGCTGTTGGGTGTTATCCTCGAACTCGCACGACGTTCTCGCACGAAGTTTCGCCGACGTTCGACCCCATCGTTTCCGCTGTCTATCGCGGTCACCACGACCCCGCTGTTTCCGCTGTCTTCCGACGGTTCTCGTCACTCCGTCCGATTTCCGGTCGGCGGAACACCGTAGTTTCCGCTGTTTTCGACTCGGGTAACGGCGCTCCCAACACCAGTATTTCCGCTGTTATGGCGGTAACCGAGTCTCACTGCAACCCCACCGTTTCCGCTGTCTTTCTCTCCGAGTCCGGCGAGTCGAGGGTCGGAGACTGTAATCGGATAGAATCGCAGTTGCTCGAACGGAATCAGGGTCGTGTTACCGAAAAAACAACGCACGGTTGACGGTAGACAGCGGAAACTACGGGGTTGATTCGCAGGGAGGTCGGGAGTAGACAGCGGAAACAGTGGGGTCGCCGCCGACGAGAGAAGACGACGGAATAGCAAATGCGGGAGGAAGAGAGTCAGTTCTCCGCGTCCTCGAACGTCGTCTGATAGTAGGGGCGGATGCTCTCGTGGACACCCGCGAACTCGATGGTGTCTTCGAGTGCAGTGACCACCAACTGGAGGTCCTGTTTCAAGGCGTGTTTTCGGTACTTCCCGCCGGACATGCCCTCGTTCTTCTCCGTCGAAGAGATGACCCCGAGCATGGCGAGGTCCGCGAGGTGGTCGCGCATTCGGCGACTCGTCAAGGGTTCAGTACCGACGTGGTTACACAACTGTTCGTACCGAGGCCGGATGTCGCGTGAACGGGCGGGCGTCTCTTCCTCGGCTTCGAGCGACGTGAGCGCGTAGAGGACGAGGCGGGCGTGTTCTGTGAGGTCGGCCACGCCCTCCATGATTCGGTCGCGTTCGAGTTTCTCGCGGGCCTCTTGGACGTGGTCGTCTGTGACCTGCTCGACGGCCTCCTTACGAGCGAGGTCCCCCGCTTCGAGGAGGAGGTCGAGAGCCTGCCGAGCGTCTCCGGCGTCCTGCGCGCCGTACGCCGCACAGAGCGGAATCACGTCCTCGGCGAGCGCGTCGTCGTGGAACGCGACCTGTTCGCGTTGGCTGAGGACTTTCTGGAGTTCTGTGGCGTCGTAAGGGGGGGAACGAGACTTCCTTCTCGCAGAGCGACGACCGAACCTTCGCCGAGAGCGAGTCGCGGAACGAGAGGTCGTTAGAGATACCCACGAGACCGATTTTGGCGTGTTCGAGGTAGCCGTTGCTGCGGGCGCGCGGAATCTGGTAGAGGATGGAGTTGTCGTTGATGTGGTCCACCTCGTCGAGAACCACGATGACTGTACCGCCGAGTTTGTCGAGTTCCTCCCAGAGGAAACTGTAGACCTGCGCTTGGGGATAGCCAGTGTTACTAATCTGCTCGGAGGGGTCGCGGAGCGTGTTGACCAGACGGACGGCGACCTGATAACTGGAGTTGAGACCGTCGCAGTTGATTTCGATGACGTTGAGCGAGATATCGTCGTACTTGGCGGCGTCGTCCTGCAGTCGGTTCAGGAGAAAGCGAGTGGCCGCCGTCTTTCCAACCCCGCTCTTTCCGTAGAGGAAGATGTTGGAAGGGGCCTCGCCGTTGATGATAGGCTGGAGTGCGGCGTGGTACTCCTCCAGTTCCTCGTCTCGTCCCACGAGGTTGTCCGGGGTGTACTCCTCGAGCAGAGCGTCCCGATTCTTGTAGAGGGAGTTGTCCCGGTCGAAGCTAAACGATGACATGCACGATGCTTGAACGGATGGGGATATAAAGTGTCGTGGTTAGCGGCGTGTCCGCTGTTTCTTCTGTCCCGGACATATTTATGTCCGGATGCAATGGCGGGTATCCGGCGTTTCCGTTGTCCCGATTGACTTAAACACACACCCACCCCATCGTTTCCGGAGCTATCGGCAGGATAAGTGTGGGGTGTCACGTTGCTTCTAAATGAGGGGAAAGATTTATATAGGAACGTGGAAAACCATATCCGTAGTACAAATAAGCAAAATAGACTAAACGCCTCCTAGCTGTTGGAGTATACTTTTACTTAGAGAAACCGCTAAAGAACGCACGTTAGAACCGCTCGATAGTTTAACTAGATACTCGACAACTTCTGACGATGTCCGAAACACTCTGCGGCCGAGCGCTCGGTATCGGTATTTCGCGTTCTCTGTTCTGCGTTTCTCTTCGAACCACCTTCTCTCTCGAAATTGACGCTCTCTGCTCGGGTTCTATCACCACCCTCACCGTCTCGATTCTCTCCGTCCCCCTCTCGTCCACCGAAACAGCGGAAACGATGGGGTGGGTGTCCCCCCTCTCCCTCGACACACCCCCTCCGACGCACTCTCGACAACAACGGAAACAGTGGGGTGGGTGTCCCTCCGTTCGCTCGACCCGCGCTGACGCCGATGAAACCCCGACAGGGGTCGAACGGACCATCGAAGTACGCTCGGACGATTGGCGACAGCAGGCCGAACCACCGACGACCAAATCACAGACGATAGACGGTAGAACCACACACGGCCGGCGATTGAACCCAAGATACGGCGGTGGACAGCGGAAATCGTGGTGTACCTACCTTCTCGTCCTCTCTCCGTCGCCGTCACTTGACGGTCGAGAACATCGATGTCCTTCTCGGTTTCCGAGATGGTGGCCCGAAAACTGCGGAAACTGTGGGGTTACGTTCGCCGTCTTGGTTCGAGTATCTCGTCTCGACCGTCTCTTTTCTTCCGATACCGGCCGTCTTAACGCCTCTAAAACGAACCCCGCCTCCGTCGAGACAGCGGAAACCGCGGGGTCGCCGAAGCAAGTCGGGAGACGCGTTCTCCCGCGAGCACTCGGTTTCCGTCAACTTCCAGTGACTCGTACTCCTCCGTCCGAACGGTCGCTTACCGCTCTGCAACGACGAAGAACGTCTCGGGGCGCTCGTCGGCCCGAAGCACCTCGAAGTTCGCGCTTTCGAGAAGTTCGACCGCTTCGTCGCGGTCGTACCGTTCCGAGACCGGCGGACCACTCTCGCCGTCACCGTTCGCCGACCAGTCGGCGACGACGAAGCGTCCGCCGTCGGCGAGGACGCGGGCTACTTCGGTCTCTGCACCGGGTCCGACTTCGGTCTCTGCGTCGTCTTCTGCTCCGGTCCTTGCTTCCTCTTCTGCTCCGTCCCCTGCGCCGTCTTCAGTTCCTCCTTCGGCCTCTGCACCGTGGCCGTCTCCGGCGAACTCGTGGAACGTCATCGTCGAGAACGCGGCGTCGAGTTCGCCGTCGGCGAACGGCAGGTCTCCGACGTCGGCGGTCACCAACTCGACGTTCTCCGGGACGCCCTTCTCGCGAAACAACTCGTGCATCTCGGCCTGCACGTCGATAGCGCGGACCTCACCGGCGAACGGAGCCACGTCGTCGGTGTAGAAACCGGTCCCGCTTCCGAGGTCCGCCACCGTGTCGCCCCGGCCGGACCCGAGAGCCAGCGCACCGACCAGTTCCTCTCGCGAGAGGTAGCGATACCGCGACTCGTCTTCGAGTCTGTCGGCCGACTCGGGGTCGAACGTGTGAAAGCCCATCGTCACGGAATCGAGGGCCGACCACCTTAACAACTGTGTGACGTGTGGAAGAGATGCAAGACTGCTTGAACTCTAACTGTACCGCTCGACGAGTCTCGTCAGGTTTTGCTCGTTCTGCATGCCGACCAGTTGCTCGACCTGCTCACCGTCGGCGAACAGCACCAACGTCGGGACGCTCCGGACGCCGTACTGCGCGGCGAGACCCTGCTGCTGGTCGATGTCCACCTTCGCCACCGTCGCCACCGTGTTGGCGGCGACGGATTCCACGATGGGTTCGAGCATGTTGCACGGGCCACACCAGTCCGCGTAGAAGTCCACGAGCACCACATCGTCTCGGGTAGTAACGTCGGAAAACTGTTCGACGCTTTCGACGTGAACCGTTTCGTCCGGTTCGGCCGCGCTATCGTCCAGTTCCTCGGTATCGAGACTCCCGTCGGTGGAAAGATTCACATCTTCGTCGAGAAGTTCGTCGTATTTCCGGTCGGGGATAGATTCGACTTCGTCCTCGTTCATCACGCGACGGTTACCGCTCCACGGATTTAATTGCTCTGTAAAAACCCTACAATACTCGTCGTGAAGTGACCGAGTATCGGACAACTGTGATAATCCCGACGTATCGGACAAGTCCGACCGTCGAGTAAGCACCGAACGAATCCGACAAGTCGGTACTGCGTAGTCGGACCACCCGTGCGTCGGAATCACGCTCAGATATACTGTCCCGGCAAAGACACGAACGTTAAAATACCGGAGCGCACAGTATCGTCTACGAGATGGAAACCAATCCCGTCTACGCCCTCGCGCCGCTCGCCGCGGCGTCGCTCTGGGGCGGGATGTACGTCGTCAGCAAGTGGGGGTTTTCGGCGATACCCCCGGTCACGCTCGGATTCCTCCGGGTCGTAATCGGGGCCGCGGTCCTGCTGGTGGTGGTCCGCCGCGCTCGACCCGCGCGAGAGTTCTCGCGCACCGACCGGCGCAGGTTCGTAGCCCTCGGCGTGGCGGTCACGGCGACCATCGTCACTCAGTTCGTCGGCACCGACCTCACGAACGCGAGTCAGGGTGCGCTCCTGACGGTCCTGACGCCGGTGTTCACGCTCCTGCTCGGAGTCTCGGCGCTCTCGGAACCCATGACCCGTCGGAAGTCGGCGGGTATGGCGCTCGCGGCGGTCGGCACCCTGTCGGTCCTCGCGGGGCGGTACGACTTGACCCGGATGGCGTCCGGGAACGCCGTCGGTGTCGCGGCCCTGCTTGTGGCGAGTTTGGCGTGGGCCGCCTACACCGTCTACGGCAAACCGCTCGTGCGGGCCTACTCCGCGCTGGAGACCGCGACCTACTCGACCGTCGCTGCGGTGCCGATGCTGGGCGTCCTCGCGGCCGCGGAACTCGCCGTCTCGGGGTTCTCGCTGGGCGACGTACCGCTCTCGCTTCCGGTCGCTGGGGCGGTCCTCTATCTGGGGGTGCTCTCGACCGCCGTCGCGTGGTATCTCTGGTACAAGGGACTGGAGTTCGTCGATGCGGGGACGGTCGCGGTCTTCTTCTTCGTTCAACCACTCGTGGGCGCGCTACTCGGTGCGCTGCTACTCGGTGAGGCAATCGGACCGGATTTCGTCGTTGGCGGGGCCGTCATGGCCGTTGGCGTCTACATCGTCTCCACCTCTACAACCTCGTGAGTAGAGACGTTCGCTACCACCAGTTTTGAAATGAACACGTCTCGCGGTCACTCTCCAGATTCCGCCGTCGCTCTACCAAGGCAGGTGACTGTGGTGGCATACAGACGACTGTGATGAAAGATAAATGTGTGTCGAACTCTCAGAGAAATTTAGCCGTCGGTTACCGATTGCTCAGACGTACTCTCCCTCGCTCTCGTAGACCGACGGGTCGTCTTTGTACTTGCGAGCGATTTCTTCGAGAGTCTTGAACTCGGCGTTCTCGTGACCCTTCACGTACTGGATGAACGCTTCGAGGTGCGAAATCATGTGCGGGAGACCGTGGAGGTCCGGGTGTATCGTGAAGGTGTAGACGCCCGCCCCGCGCCGGTCGTAGAGGAAGTCGAACTGCGCCTCGTAGTACTGCTCGTACATCATCTGCGGGTCCTTGTATCCGGCGTGGTAGAGCGGTTGCTTGATGAACAGCATCGGCGGGATGTCGTCGCGGTACCAACTGATGGGAATCTCGACCACGTCGGTCTCCTCGCCGTACTCGTACGGTTCCATCCACGTCTCTGCGTCCTCCTCGTACTGAATCGGCGTCCACTCGTCGCCGTTCCGCATCCACCCCGGTTCGAACTCCCGTTCCATCAGGCTACTGTCGTAGAGGAAGTCGTGCTTCTCCACGAGGTCTGGCGTGTTCTCGCTGAACTCCCACCAACTCGCCCGGTGGCCGACCGGTCTCTCTCCGGTCACCTCCTCTATAAGGTCTATCGAGACCTGTAGAATCTCGTCTTCCTGTTCGCGCGACAGGTCCGTCGGGTTCTCGTGGGAGTACCCGTGGACGCCGAGTTCGTGCCCGGCGGCCGCAACTTCCTCGACGTTGTCCCGGAACGTGTCGATAGTGTGGCCCGGCACGTACCACGATGTCTGGACGTCCTCGTCCTCGAACAGTTGCAGGAGCCGCGGAATCCCCTCGTTTCCCGCCGAAAGCCCGCGCGAGAGGTCTGCCGGTGAGTCCGCGCCACCGTACGACCCGAGCCATCCGGCCACGCAGTCCGCATCGACACCAATCGCTACGTCGATGTCCCCCATATCTACCGCTATATCGTACTCGCATCGAGTAATAGATAGTGGCAGGGGGTCGATTTCCCCGGTGGAAGGGTGCAGTATATTTTTACCTGTTCGGGCGCTGTCGTCCCGTAGAATGAAACGAGCGAAGACTGTGCGTCGAGGGACTGCGGTCTCGCGTCGGGTGGTGGGTCCACGTGACTGAGGACGCCTCCCCGAACGCCAGTTTTCGAGAGTCGACGAGGTTCGAGGGGGTGTCAGAAGCGTCGGAGCCGGGGGCGGCGTTCCGCGGGCCGACTGAACACCGAGAGGGCCGTCGTTGCGAACACCACTTTGCAAACGTCTACGAGACGGACGCCGAGCGATTCGCCGCGGCCGTCCCGTTCGTGCGCCGGGGTCTCGACCGTGGCGAGCGCGTCGTGTACGTCACGGACGAGGACAGCGAAGCCGCGGTGCGCTCGGCACTGCGCGACGGGGGTATCGACGTTCGAGCAGCGCTTAAGCCGGGCGCGTTGTCGTTCTACACCGTTCGTGACACCTCTGTCCGAAACAGTTCGTTCGACCCCACGGAGATGGTCGAGCGCGACGAGGTCACCGACGGAACCGCCACCGAGGAGGACGAGTCGCTCAGAATCGTGGCCGAAACGACGTGGCTTCCGGCCGACGCGACGGTCGAACAGGTCGTGGAATACGAGGCGAGAGTGGGCGACCTGCTCGCGAACGAGGACTGGAGACCTATCTCGGCACGTCCCTCGCCGTCGAGGGCGGTCGGGACCGGACGTTCTTCTTCGTGTCGGAGGAGTCCCGCGACGCGGACTTCTCGCAGGCCAAGCGTACGTTCCTCGACTTGATGGGGAAGTGGACGGAGTACGAACTCGAACGCCGCCAGCGCGAGCGCGAGCTACGCGAACGCACTCAGCACCTGAGTGCGCTCGTCGAGACCACCCCCGAGTGCATCAAAACCGTCGCCGCCGACGGAACCCTACTTCAGATGAACTCCGCCGGACTGAGGATGGTGGAGGCCGATTCGGACTCGGACGTGGTCGGCGAGTCCGTCTACGACCTGATTGCTTCCGAGGACCGCCAGCGGTTCCGCGATTTCAACGAGCGAATCTGCGAGGGTGAACGCGGGACGTTGGAGTTCGATATCGTCGGACTGGACGGCACGCGGCGACACATGGAATCGCACGCCGCCCCGTTGCGTCGTCCCGACGGAACGACCGTCCAAGTGGCGCTGACTCGCGACATCACCAAACAGAAGGAGCGCAAGCGAGAACTGGAACGCGTCGAGCGTCAGTTCGAGGCGGCGTTCAACAACCCTAGCTCGTTCGTGGCCCTGCTCGACCCCGACGGCACGGTCCGGCGCATCAACCAGACGGCCTTAGAGTTCGCCGGCATCGACGAGTCCGACGTTCAGGGCGAGCGATTCTGGGAGACGCCGTGGTTCGTCCACGACGAGGAACTTCAGGACGAACTGCGGGCCGGTATCGAACGGGCCGCGGACGGCGAGTACGTCCGGTCCGAGATTCCGCATCGGTCCCCTGACGGTGAGACCGTCATCATGGACGCGATGTTAGAGCCGGTGTACGACGAGGACGGCGAGGTCGTCGCCATCATGCCGAGCGGGAACGATATCACCGGACGCAAGGAGCACGAAGAGCGCCTCGAACAGCAGAACGAACGACTCGAAAGCTTCGCCAGCATGCTGGCCCACGAACTTCGGAACCCGGTAACGGTCGGCCAGATATACAGTCAGCAACTCCGGGAGGAGACGGACCCGGAGGCGGTCGAGTACGTCTCGGAGGCGTTCGACCGCATCGAGGACATGATAGACGTCATATTGGTGTTGACGCGGGGCCGCGAGGCGGTCGGCGAGTCGAAACCCATCGATTTCGCCGAGGTGACCCGGGAGGCGTGGGACGAAATCGACGCACCCGACGCCGCACTCGACCTCGAACTCGAACGGACGATAGAGGGCGAAGAGACCTACCTCCGGCACATGGTCCGCAACCTGCTCGAAAACGCCGTCGAACACGGTGGGTCGGACGTCACCGTCACGGTCGGCGAACTCCCGTCGGGATTCTACGTGGCCGACGACGGACCCGGCATTCCGCCGGAGGACCGCAACACGGTCTTCGACCAGGGGTACACCACGGCCGCGGACAGCGGGGGTACCGGTCTCGGACTCGCGTTCGTCAGAAAGCTCGCGGACGTGTACGAGTGGGACATCACGGTCACCGAGAGCGAGAGCGGCGGAGCGCGGTTCGAGTTCCGGAACGTCCGCTGAGGCGTCGCAACTGAACGGGACCGGAGAACGTCCGGAATCCCGCCTTGCCTCTCCCCACACGCTCAAGGAGGCGGCCCGTGACGCGTTCCACATGAGCGACCCCCTCGAACTCGACGACTTCTACGACCTAACGCTCCTGACCGACCTCGCCGTCTCGCCCGACGGCACTCGGGTCGCCTTCGTCGCAGACGAGTTCGACCGCGCCGAGGACGAGCGCCGGAGTTCCTTGTTCGTCGTCCCGGCCGATGGAAGCCGCGACCCCCACCGACTCTCGCGGGCCTCCGACGCCAGCGCCCCGGCGTGGAGTCCCGACGGGTCGAAACTCGCGTTCACCGCCGCTCGCGATACCGACGCCGAAATCGAGGTGACGCGCTCCCCCGACGGAGACGGCGACCCTGAATCGGCGGACGCCGACACCGAGAGCGAGGACGACTCCCGGAGCGAAGTGGACGGCGACGAAGACGCCGGAGACGGAACCGAGGACGGCGCGAACGACGAACCCAAACCGCAGGTGTGGGCGTTCGACCTCGAACTGGGCGGCGACGCGCGTCAGTTAACCGATTTCGAGGAGGGCGCGGAGGGATTCGACTGGGGTCCGGCGGGCGAGCGACTCGTCGTCGCGGCCCGCGACCCGACCGACGACCAGCGCGAGTACCTGAAACACCGCCGGGAGGAGGACGGTCCGGTCGTGACCGAGCGCCTCCAGCACAAGTTCGACGGACGGGGCTGGTTAGACGAGGTGACGACCTACCTCTTCGTCGTGGACTACGACACCCGCGAGACCGAGCGACTCGACGACGCCTACGGCGGCGGAGCGCGCGAACCGGCGACGGGACTCCAGCCCACGTGGTCGCCCGCAGGCGTCGCCGCGAGCGACGACTCGTCCGACGGTAGCCGCATCGCGTTCCTCTCGAACCGCACCGACCGACCCGACGACAACTACGTGATGGACGTGTACACCGTCGCTCCCGACGGTTCCGACCTCCGAAAACTGACCGATTCCGACCTGACCGCGGGCCGACTTCGCTGGCACCCGGACGGGGACCAACTCGCGTTCGTCGGCGGCGACCCCGAGAACTGGTACCGGCCGTCAGAGGTGTTCGTCGTCGAGGCGGAAACGGGGGCGTCCGAATCGTGGTCCGGCGACCTCGACCGGACAGTCGCCCGATACGGTCGCCCCTCGTGGGACGGCGACGACCTGCTCGCGGCCGTCGGCGACGAGGGACTGACCCGCCTCGCGCGCTTCCGCGAGGACGGCGACCCCGAGCGGACCTTCGGCGCGCAGGGACGGGACCGGACCGTCGAGGGGTTCGACGCGCGCGGCGGAACCGCGGCGGTCGTCCTCTCGGACCCGGAGGACGGCAAGGACCTCTTCACTGCGGACCTCGCCGACGTCGAATCCGGAGACGATATCGAACTACATGACGGCGCGGGAACCGGTGAGGCCGAACCGAGGCGTCTGACTGCTCTCAACGACGACCTACTGGCGGACCGGCACACGCCGGAGTCACGGCGCTTCACGTTCGAGTCCGACGGCGACGAAGTCGAAGCCATCGCCTACTTCCCCGACGACTTCGACCCCGAAGACCCCTCCCCGCGACCGCTCGTCGCCTCCATCCACGGCGGTCCAATCTCCTACGACGCGCCGACGTTCTCCTTCGAACACGCCTACTTGACGGGACAGGGTTACGTGGTCGTCCGGACCAACTATCGGGGGAGTTCGTCTTACGGTCGGACGTTCAGCGAGCAGATTCGCGGCGAGTGGGGACCGCGCGAGACCGCCGACGTGCTGGCGGCGGTCGAGGCGGCCGTCGAACGCGGCTGGGCCGCCCCCGGCCGCTGTTTCGCCACCGGGTTCTCCTACGGCGGTATCACGACGGGCTACCTCGTGGCCGAGAGCGACCGATTCGCGGCCGCCGCGGCCGAACACGGCGTCTACGACTTCCGGTCGGCGTTCGGCACCGACGACAGTCACGTCTGGTGGGAGAACGACTTCGGATTGCCGTGGGAGAACGAGGAGGGGTACGACGCGGCCTCCAGCATCACCGACGTCGGCGAGGTGGACACGCCGCTGCTCGTGACTGCGGGCGGTGAGGACTGGCGGTGTCCGCCGTCCCAGAGCGAGCAATTGTACGTCAGCGTCAAAAAACAGGACGTTCCCGCGCGACTGGTCGTCTACCCCGACGAACACCACAATATCGGCGACCCGGACCGTGCGATTCACCGACTCCGAGAACTGTGCAAGTGGTTCGAGCGCCACGACCCCGGGTCGTGAGCGGACTCAGTCGGCGCTTACTCGTCGCCGAAGACCTCGCGCTGGAGTTCCTTGCGGTTGTACTCCACGAGTTGGTACTGGGTCACCAGCACGGCCGCTATGACCATCCCGGCGGCGAACCCGGCGACGCGGACCATCGGCACTCCGTGGACGTATCCGTTGAGTAACTGTGCGAGACCGAGAAAGAGGGGGACGACTGTCGCGACGGTCGTGCGGACGGGCAGGTCGCGGAACATCTCCCAAAACGTGACGTTGTCGGTGGCGGCCATTCGGTAATCGCTCCTTGAAGGAGGGTTCGGGCACGGAGTGATTACCCTTTCGTATGTTGATTCCGACCGTTTCACCGCGGTATCCGGCGTTACGGGTCGTTCTTTCTGGCCGCTCGACTTCACACCGACCGTGCGCTCGACCGGCGTACGTCCTCACTGTCACCGGGTTCGAAAACGACGAGGTCGCCGTCGGCGTGGACCTCGACGCGGCACCCCCGAACGTCGAAGACGACGCGGCCCGACGTCCGGGCCGCTCCGTTCTCGTGGTCGGCGAAGATGCAGTCCAGCGCGTCGGGGTCGACCGCGTCGTACAGCACGAAGTTATCGGCGAGCGGGTCACAGTCCGCTACCTCGGCGACGGCCTCGACGACGGCGGTGCTGACGCTCCAGTCGGTGGACGGTACTCGGTACGCCGCACGTCCGTCTCGGTCGAGTGACGGCGCGCGCTCCGTGAGGGTCGGTGTGTCTGGGTTCATGCGTGTTCGTAAGTCCCCCGCTCTCCGAATCGACGTGTCTGTTCGTCGAGTTTCTACCAGAAAAGTTTCACGATTTAGACTGTTAAAACGTGGAGTAGTAGCGGTAGCTACCCCTTCGGATTGGGTTCGTTCTTCCTGTCGGATTCGCGGGACGTCAATCGGCGTTGTACTCTGGGAGCGTGTCGTCCTGCATGACTGCGGTCCGGCCGCCGTCAACGAGGAGACTGGTTCCCGTCACGTAAGCGGCGTCGTCGCTGGCGAGATAGGTGACGGCCCCGGCGACGTCTTCGGGGTCGCCGATGCGTCCCGCGGGGTGGATAGATTCGAGGTGGTCACGCTTCTCCGCCGAGAGACCCGCATCGGTGCGCTCCACTTCGACCCACCCGGGGTTGACGGTGTTGACGCGGATGTCCGGTCCGAGGTCGAGAGCCATCGCGCGAGTCATCCCGTCGATTCCGGCCTTGACGGCGTTGTACGGAAACATCTGGGGCATCGTCACGAACGCGTGGTTCGAGGAGACGTTGACGATAGCGCCCTCGTCCATGTGTTCGACTGCGCGCTTGGCCGTCAGCCAGTAGGCCCGGAAGTCGGTTTCGAGGACGAGGTCCCAGTCGTCCATCGTCGCCTCGGTGACCGAGGTGTCCGTCTCGACGCCCGCGTTGTTCACCAGCACGTCGATGCCGTCGTACTCCTCGGCGGTCGCGTCCACGAGCGCCGCGATGTCGTCGGGGTCGCGCATGTCGGCCCGCACGAAGGTGGCTTCGCCGCCCGACTCCCGAATCGCTTCCGCGGTCGCCTCGCCGTCTTCGGCGGTTCGTCCCGTCACGACGACCGACGCGCCTTCGCGTGCGAATCGCCTCGCGACACCCTCACCGATACCTCTGGTCGACCCCGTAACGAGGACGACCGGTCCTCGAATCGGTTCATGGCTAGATACTCGTTCGCGCGACGTTTCAGTTCTCTGTCTGCGTCGTCGGAAGGCGGACGGTGTGGCGTTCGGTTGCTCGTCCGGACCGAAATCGGGGTTGGACTGTACTAACCTCGGTGACGAAAGGGGTATCCCTCTCCTTATCAACGTGAGTGACGAACGAACTGTCGATGGAGACGCCGCCATCTACGCCGACAGAGGACCCCGACGACGCGGGGGAACGCCGGAAAGCGTTCGACGCGTTAGCAGAAGCCTCCGCCGACGGCATCGTCATGCTCGACGACGACAGCGTCGTCCGATACGCCAATCCGGCCGTCGAACGCATTCTGGGCTACGCGCCGGACCAACTCGTCGGCGAACCGTTGCTGACGATAATTCCCGACCGATTCAAGGAAGCCCACACCAGCGCCTTTCAGCAGTATCTCGACACCGGCGAGAGACAACTCGACTGGACCTACATCGAACTCCCGGGTTACCACGAGGAGGGCCACGAAGTTCCGCTCGCCATCTCGTTCAACGAGTTCGAACACGACGACGACCACTACTTCGTGGGGACGTTCCGCGACATCTCGAAACGGAAGGAGGCCGAGCGTCGCCTCGAACGCCAGAACGAGCGACTCGACCAGTTCGCCAGCATGCTGGCCCACGAACTCCGTAACCCGTTGGAAATCGCCCAAATATATCTCGACTTCCTCGACGACGGCGACGAGGCGACCATCGCGGAGATAGCGACGGCGCTCGACCGAATCGACGAGATAATCGAGATGCTGCTGGTGCTCGCTCGGAGTCACGGCGGAGTCGGCGACCGAGAGTCAGTAGACCTTGCTACTGCCGCCACGGAGGCGTGGGAAGACACAGCGACCGGCGACGCCGATATCGAACTCACCACCTCGCTGACGATACGCGCGAACTCGACGCATCTGCAGTCCCTCTTCGAGAACCTGTTTCGGAACTCGGTCGAACACAGTGACGGGACGGTCACGGTGCGAGTCGGGACCATCGAAGGCGGCTTCTACGTCGAGGATACGGGACCGGGGATTCCCGAGGACAAGCGCGAGACGGTCACGGAGGCAGGGTACACGACCGACGAGGACGGAATCGGCCTCGGACTGACGTTCGTTGCGCAACTGGCCGACGCATACGAGTGGGAGTTCGTCGTCGCCGAGAGTCAGGAGGGCGGCGCGCGGTTCGAGTTCACCGACGTAGAGATAGTCACCGACGACTGACGGAGTGACCGCCCCTCGCTCTCCCGTGTCCCACTCGGCCGTCGCTTTTCGTCGTGCCGAACTACGGACTCGCGCCTGTTAACCCGTCTCAAAACCCGCAGTTACAAATGCCGAAAGCCGAACTGCTCCAGTATGTACGACGCGGGCATCGTCGGTTGCGGGGTCATCGGGAATCGACTCGCCGAATCGTTCGCCGACCACGAGCGTACCACCGTCCGGGCGGGTTGTGACCTAGACGAGGAGAAACTGAGCGAGTTCGCCGACGAGTACGACTGCGAGGCGTTCACCGACTACCGCGAACTCGTCCGGAGCGACGACGTCGATATCGTCTACGTCGGTGTACCGCCGAAACACCACCCGGAAATCGTCGCGGCCGCGCTGGACCACGGCAAGCACGTCCTCTGCGAGAAACCAATCGCCGAGGACGCTGCCCGCGGTCGGAAGATGGTCGAGACCGCCGAAGAAAGCGAGGCCACGACCGCTATCAACCTGCCGTTCCGCTACACGCCCGGGTTCGTGGAGATGCGCGAGCGAGTCGCGGCGGGCGACATCGGCGCGCCACGCCGAGTCAACCTCACCTTTCGGTTCCCGCAGTGGCCCCGCGAGTGGCAGGACGTGGACTGGCTCACGTCCCGCGAACAGGGCGGTCCGCTCCGCGAGGTCGGCACCCACTTCCTGTTCGGCGTGCAGGAACTGTTCGGTCCCGTCGAGTCGGTGAGCGCGAACGTCACCTACGCCGGTCCAGACCGCTATGAGGATTCGGTGGCTGGCCACTTCTCAGTGGACGGAATCCACGGGACCATCGACCTCGTGACCGACCACCAGCAGTCCGAGGAGAACTCGATTACCGTCCTCGGGTCGGACGCCGAACTCTCGCTCCTCGACTGGTACAGACTGGTCGAGAACCGCGGCGAGGACGACGAGACCGTACTGAACGATACCCGGAGCCAGACGACCCTCACCCTCGTGGACGAGTTCGTCGCGGAACTCGACGGCGAAGGCGGCGACTTGGTCTCCTTCGAAGAGGCGAACAGCGTTCAGCGAGTGCTGGACGCGCTCTTCGCCTCCGACGGAGCCACGAGACGGGTCCACGAATCGGGCTGAAGTGACGAGCGCCGCGAGAACTCCCTCCGTCGAGAGCCGTGCGGTCACTCCTTCGTCAGAATCATCGCCTCGTCCTCGGCCTCCTCACCCACGGTGGCCGCGAACTGTTCGGCGTGCGCTCGCTTCAACCGCTCTAACTCGTCGTCGCTCAACCCCATCCGCTCGGCGAACTCCGTCCAGACGTGGTCCCGGACCGAGAGGTAGTACGCCGTCTCGCTCTGGGTGACGAGCGGGTCGCGGTGGAACTGCGTCCGGTACTCGTACACCAGTCCGTCAACCGTCACGCCGTCGAGGTCGCGCACCGCCTCCTGCTGGCGCGCGACGAGGTCGCGGTCCGTCTCGTCACCCACGTCCGGAAAGGCGTCGAGTGGTTCCGCCATGCTACCACTCCGCGACGCTCCCGTCGCCGTGTCGCCAGACGGGGTTGTGCCAGTCCACCTCGTCCGCCACCTCGCAGACGACCGCTTCGTCGATTTCGACGCCGAGACCCGGACCGTTCGGGAGTTCGACGTAGCCGTCCTCGTACTCGAACACCGAGGCGTCGGTGACTTTCATGCTCACCGACTACGCAGGCCACGGCCTAAATCCTCGGGAACGCGCCGACCGTTCGAACGTCGTCAGCCCGATACGGACCCGACCGTCGCCTCGCTGTCGGTGGAATCACCGCCCCTCCAACCGGACGAAAACAGACAGAATTAAAGCCCGAAAATGTGAAAATTCACGCCGATGGACAAACTCGACGGTGTCCCGCTCTCGTCGCTCCAGCAGCAACTCGACGCGGTCGAGAGTGCGAAGGCGGCGAAGCGCGTGATGGTCGCCATCGCCTACAAGGACGGCGTGTCGGTCTCGGTGCTCTCCGAGCGGTACGGCGTCCCCGAATCGACGCTGTACTACTGGCTCGACCGAATCGCGGAGGAACCGCTCGCAGAGGCCGTCGAGGACGACGACCGACCCGGGCGGCCCTCGGAACTCGACGCGGAGCAGCGCGAAGCCCTGTTCGACGCCCTCGCGGACTCGCCCGCCGCGTACGGGTTCGACGCGTCGTCGTGGACGGCCCAACTCGTCCGGGAGTTCGTGGAGCGCGAGTTCGACGTCTCCTACTCGCTCGGGCACGTCCGGCGGTTGATTCGGGACTCCGACGCGTCCCTGTGAGTCGCCGCGGGTGGCCGAGTCGAACCGTCCGCCTCGCCGCTTCTCTCGCCGTCAACTGTCTCGTCGCTCCCGTCACCGTCGCCGCCGAGCGACGAGCGCTCCTGCGGCCGCCAGACCGACCATCGTGGTCGTCGCCTCGCCAGCGAGCGACCCCGTGAGGTCGAAGGCTCCGTCGGTCCGGTCCGCATCGTTCGGCGTCTCGGGGTCGTAGCAGAACGCGACTTCCTCGATGGCGAACGGTCGGCCGGAGTTCTGGTTCGTGGGTGCCTGCAGTTCGGCCCGGCCGGAGACGCCCTCCGGGAACGCGTAGACGTTCCCGCCCGGTCCGCCGCGGACGACGACAGCGTCCACGCGGAGCGTCGAGTCGAACGTCACCGAGACGGGTTCGCCCTCCTCGTTACGTTCGACGTTCACCAACTCCACCTCGTGAGTCTCGCCCTCGACGGAGAACCGGAAGGTGTTCGTCCCGACCCGAGTGGCGTTCTCGCTGGTGAACTCGCCGCCTTCGTACGTCAGCGTCAGTCCGCGTTCGAGACCCAAGTCCTCCTCGCACCCGGTGAACCCGGCGACCGGACGCGGCGTGACCGTCGGCGCGGGGATTTCGGTGGTAGTCGTGGTTGTCGTAGTGGTTTCCTCCGTTGTTGTAGTCGTCTCAGTCGTCGTCGTGGTCTCCTCGGTTGTCGTGGTAGTCGTCTCGGTAGTGGTCGTGGTCGTTTCGGTCGTAGTTGTTTCCGTGGTGGTTGTCGTCTCTGTCGTGGTAGTGGTCTCAGTGGTTGTGGTCGTGGTCTCCGTCGTGGTCGTGGTTGTCGTCGTGGTGGCCTCCTCGGTTGTCGTGGTCGCCGTCTCTGTCGTCGTCGGGGTCGTCGTCTCCTCGTCCGCAGCGGTCGGACAGTCCGCGACGGCGACCGAGACGCTCCGTGTTCCGTTCACCGTCACGCCCTCGCGGGTGGGCCTGACGACGTACTCTCCGGATTCGAGGTCGGTCAGCGCCCGCGACTGGCCCGGCGGCACTGTGACCTCCTCCACGAACTCGTCCGGTCCGGAGACGCTCACGCGGACCGCGCGCTGACCCTCGTTCCGCAGCGTCAGCGACTCGCAGTCGTCGCTCGCGGCGACGACGTTCACCGCACCCGGTTCCTCCGTGGTCGTGGTCGTCGTTTCCGTGGTTGTCGTTGTTGTCGTCTCAGTCGTCGTGGTAGTCTCGGTAGTCGTGGTCTCTGTTGTTGTCGTCGTTTCCGTCGTTGTGGTCGTTGTTGGTGTTTCAGTCGTAGTCGTCGTGGTCGTCTCGGTGGTTGTGGTCGTCGCTGCCGCCACGGAGACGGTCGCGTTCGCACGGTCGTTGACTGTCGCCTTCCCCGGTTCCTCGTCGACGAACCCGGTCCGGGCGCGAACCGCGTAGTCGCCCGGCGGCAGTTCGTCGAGCGTCACCTCGTCGCCGGGTGCCAGTTCCACCGTGTCGCTAAAGTCGCCGGGTCCGGTGACGTTGACCGTCACGTTCACGTCGGTCGGATTCCTGAGGGTCAGCGACTCGGGAGCGGCGGACTCGACCTCGACGTTCGGGCAGTCGGCGACGCTCACGGTCGCCCTCTCGTCGCCGTTGACGGTCGCCGCTCCGCGGTCGTCCTCGTCCGCCTCGCCCCCTCCGACGTCGACGCCGCCGGGCACCCACGCCCGGACCGCGTAGTCGCCGGGCGTCAGGTTCGCGAGCGACCGATTCTCGCCGGGACCGACCACCAACTCGCGGGTGGAGTCGTCCGGGCCGGTGACGTTGACGGTCACGTTCCGGTCGCTCGGGTTCTCGACCGTCAACGCCTCGCACTCCTCCGGACGGACTTCGACGTTCGGCGGTTCGGGTGTCTCAGTCGTGGTGGTAGTGGTGGTCGTCTCAGTCGTGGTGGTCGTCTCAGTCGTCGTCGGGGTCGTGGTGGTAGTGGTAGTCTCGGTCGTGGTCTCCGTGGTTGTCGTCGTTGTCGTCTCCGTGGTGGTGGTCTCGGTCGTTGTCGGCGTTTCTGTAGTTGTAGTCGGTGTTTCTGTCGTGGTGGTCTCGGTTTTTGTTCTGGTCGTCGTCGTAGTCGTCTCGGTGGTGGTCGTAGTGGTCTCGGTTGTCGTCGTGGTCGTCGGCGTCGGACACGCCTCGACGCCGATAGTCGCTATCTCGTTCCCGTTGACCGTGGCAGGCCGGGTCGGTTCGACCAGACCGCCCGCCTTCGCCTGCACCCGGTAGGTTCCCGGCGGGATGGCGAACGTCTCGGCCTGTCCCGGGTTCAGGATGACGACCTCGTCAGTCCCGACTCTCCCGTCACCGAGAACGTGATGCGTTCGGTCGTCGGGTTCGCCAGTCGCAGGCGCTCGCAGTCCGGCGACGAGGCGCGGGCGTTCGGCGGCGGCCCCGGTTCCTCCGTAGTCGTGGTGGTGGTCGTGGTCTCCGTCGTGGTGGTCGTCGGCAGTTCGAGCGTCGTCGTGGTCGTGGTGGTCGTCGTGTCCCGTTCCACGCAGTCCTCGAAGTCGGGGTTGTCCTCGGAGACAGTCTCGCCGTCGCGCTTGACTATCGCGCGCTCGACGACCTTCCCCCGGTCGTCTCCGGTCCCGAAGAAGACGTTCCGGCCGCGGAAGTTCCCCCGGAAGGTCTGGCGGTCGCCGTCGGCGAACACCAGCGTCACGGCGTCGTACCTGTGCGCGGTCACGGCCACCTCCTCGCACGCGAAGTCGAACTCCGGTTCGAGCGGTCGGGGCGTCTCGGTCGTGGTCGTCTCGGTCGTCGTCGTGGTCGTGGTGGTCGTCGTCTCCGGTTGCGCGCAGGCCTCGAAGCTCGGGTTCCGGCGCGTCACGGATTCGTCACCCGGTCCTCTCACGATGGCGAACTTCACAACCTCGCCCTGATTGTCGCCGGTACCGACGAACTGCGCGCGGTCGTGGAAGTTCCCGCGGAAGGTCTGACGGTCGCCGTCGGCGAACACCAGCGTCACCGACTGGAACTCGTCGGCCTGCACCACGACCTTCTCGCAACTCTGGAAGAATATCTTCGGTGCGAACGGTTCGTCCGGTCGCTCGGTGGCCGGTTCGCAACCGCTCGCGTCGCTGCGCCGGACCTCGAATCGGTTCGGACCGTTGAACACCCGGACCTGCGTCACGACCTCGCCCGCGTTCTCACCGGTGCCCGAGAAGGTGTTCGTCCCGCTGAAGACGCCGGAGAACGTCTGCCTGTCGCCGTCGGCGAACGTCAGGACGACGCGGGTGTACTGCTCGGCCGCCACGGTCGCCTTCCGGCAGTCGAAGGCGACTCGAATCCGGAGGGGTTCGGGCGTCGGCGTCTCGGTCGTTGTTGTCGTCCCGGTCGTAGTGGTCGTCTCCGTCGTTGTCGTCGTGTTCTCCTCTGGCGGTTTCTGCGGACAGTCGCCTTTCACGAGGTAGACCGACCCCGTGTTGACGCTCCCGTCGGTGAACGGCGCGCCCACCGAGAGGTCGGTCGCCGAGTCGTTGTTCACGTCGCCGCCCGCCACCGCGAACCCGGCGAGGTCGCCCCTGCCCTCGCCGCTGAACTTGGCGTGGGCACCCGACAGCGAGTGGCGCTCGGCTATCTGAGAGCCGTAGAGCAGGTAGGCCGCCCCGGCGTTCCTCGCGGTGCTGTTGTTGTACGGCGCGCCGACGAGCAGGTCGGCGTACCCGTCCTCGTTCACGTCGTCCGCCCCAGCGATAGACCACCCGGCGTAGTCGTTCGCCGCCTCGCCGGGGAGCGCGGCGTCGGCTTCCGTAGAGAGGTTCACGAGGCGCGAGAGGTCCCCGCCGTAGGCCACGTAGGCCGCCCCGGCGTCGTCGGCGGGCACGTCGTGGAACGGCGCGCCGATAGCCACGTCGTCGCGCCCGTCGTCGTTCAGGTCCCCGGCGTCCGCCACGGAGAACCCGGCCCGGTCGTCCTCGGCCGGTCCGCGGAACTTGACCGGCGCGTTCACGAGCAGCGAGACGCCTTCCAACTGCGGGCCGTACTGGAGGTAGGCCGCGCCGGCGTCGGTGGCGGTCGAGTCGTTGCCTCGCGCGCCGACGAGGACGTCGCTCCCGTTGTCGCCGTCCGCGTCGAGCGCCGCCACCGCCGACCCGGCGTAGTCGTTGCGCGCCTCCCCGAGGTAGGTCACGTTGGCGGTTTCGAGGCTGTAGGTACCCACGAGCGGCATGTACATCAGGTGGGCCGCACCGGCGTCGTCGGCGACCCCGTCGTGGTACGGCGCGCCGACGAGCAGGCCCGCGCTCCCGTTGCTCGCGTTCGCCATCGTGCCGAGCGCCCATCCGGCCCGGTTACCCGCCGAGGCACCGTAGAACGTCGCGGTAGCGTACTTCAGTTCGACCACCTCGGGCAGGTCCGCGTCGCCGTAGACGACGTAGGCCGCGCCCGAATTCGGACCGTTCGCGTCCGCGAGGGGCGCGCCGACCGACACGTCGGCGTAGCCGTCGTCGTTCAGGTCGCCGAGTTCGACCGCGAACCCGGCGTGCTCGCCGGGCGCTCGCGCACGGAAGGTGACGTTCGCCTCGGCGAGTTCGACCTCGCTCAGGTTCACCGGGCCGTAGAAGAGATAGGCCGCGCCGGAGTCGCTCCCGGCGGAGTCGTTGGACGGCGCGCCGACGAGCACGTCGGCGTAGCCGTCGCCGTTCACGTCCCCGGAGTCGGTAGACCACCCGGCGCGGTCGTTGCTCGCCGCCCCGGAGAGTTCGGCGTCGGCGTCCGAGAGGTTCGCGGCCCCGGCCGGACCGCGAGGAATCGCGCCCCGGCCGCATCTGGTCGCCGGGTCCTGCTCACTCGTCCCCGCGTTCGCCCGTCTCGCCCTCGGGTTTTCCTGTGCCTGCGAGGATTCGTCCTCGCGAGCGTCGGGAACGTCGGTGTCCTCGCTCGGGGGAGCGCCCGCGCTTCCGCTTCCGGATGCAGGCGCACCCGCGCTCGCAGGGTGACCGGACGCCGCGCTCCCGGACACTGCTCCACCGCCGTTCGCTGCACCCCCGACCACCGTTCCCCCGGCCGCGAGCGAGAGTCCGCTCGCGCCGACGACGCTACTGGCGACCAACAACCACGCGATAATCAACGCGTCTTGCCGCCGTGTCGTGTCGCCTCCCTCCCCGGGTGTCATTCTGTCTCGTTCGCGGAGTACCCCACGTCCGTTCTTTGTTATGGGGAGCGCAAGCGGTGCGTAACGTCGCGTTGCCCGGACCTGACCGAGCGACAGGGTCGGCTTATCACCCGAAGGCGTTGCGGTCGGCGCGGACCGCGCCGGACCTCCGTCCGACTCTCGTCGCGCTCACTCGGACGCGGTCACCACGACCTCACCTCGACTCCCACTGCTGGGCTACCAGCAGGAGACCCGCCAGCGCGACCAGCGCCGCGTCGAGGCCGAATCCGGGGATTGGTCCCTCGGAGGTCGCGGTGGCAGTGGCGGTGTCACCCCGCATCGCCTCGTCGGTGGTGCCTCCGCCGTCTGTGGTCGCTTCGCCAGTCGTTCCGGTCCCGTTCGCCGACTGCCCGCCGATTCGGAGGAGCCAGCCGTCTCTGGCGGTCGCGCCGTTCCCGGAGGTCTGTCCGGCGAGCAGGTACCCCCCGCCGTGGGCGCGGATGGCGGGCCACGGCTTGTCCCAGCCGTCAGTTCCGTAGTACGTCTGCCGCTCGCTCTCGCCCGCGGCGTCGGTCGCCAGCAGGTAGCCGTCCACGCTCCCCTTCGGCCCGGCGTCTGACCCGCCGGTGAACAGGAAGCCCTCGTCCGTGCGCATCGCCGAATCGAGCCACTGGGTCCCCTCGCCGCCGGGCCTGTGCTCCCACTCGACGGTGCCGTCGGGACCGAACTTCACCAGCCACCCGTCGCGCGGGCCGGTACTGTTGCTCTCGGTCTCCCCGGCGAGGACGAAGCCAGCGTCGGCGTCCGAGGCGTTCGGTCCGGGCGAGGCGGCCGAGGCGGCGGCCCACACGTCGTCTCTGCTCGGGCCGCCCGCCGTGGTCTGCCACTCCCGGGTGCCGTCGGCGGCGAGTCGGAGCGCCCACGCGTCGTCGCTGTCGCCCTCGATTTTCCCGGCGAGGTAGTAGCCCGTGTCGGTGGGGACGATTGCCCGGATGTAGCCAGCGTCGTAGCCCTCGGGTACAGCGTGGCTCTCCTGCCACGCCGTCGAGCGGTTCGCGTCGAGTCCGACCGTCCACCCTGCTGTACTTCCGTCGCCGTCGGTCCACCCCGCGAGCAGGTAGCCGGTGGCGTCGCCCGCGTCGCGGCGCTCGACGGCGTAGAAGGCCCCGGAACCGAGGGTCCGATTCTCCAGCGTCTCACCGTCGGCGCTCATCTCGACGACCCATCCGTTCGCGCCGTCGTCGTCGGTCCGGCCAGCGAGCAGATAGCCGGAGTCGGTCCGGGCGACGCCCCAGAGTCGGTCGGTGCCCGACCCGCCGAGGGTCTCGGCCCACTGCTTGTTGCCCTCGCCGTCGGTCTTCAGGACCCACCCGTCGCGGTTCTCACCGCCGGTCCACCCCACGAGCAGGTAGCCGCCGTCGTCGGTCCGCACCGCGTCGGCGAAGATGTCGTCGCCGCTTCCGCCGTAGGTGCGTTGCCACCGCTCGGGGAGCGTCGGCGGTTCACGTGCTTCCACTGCCAGCGTCTCGTTCGCCGAGGAGTCGCCTTCGACCGGCCCGTCCGCTCGGACCGCCAGTGCGTCTCGGGTCTCTGAGTCGGCGTCTCTGGGTGCTCGGTCGCTGTTCGCGGCCGCGGGGAGGGCCGCTGTGACCCCTGCGCCCACGACCAACACGACCAGTGCCACTGCGAGTGTTCGCATGCGCGTCCCTCGGGGCCTGATTCGCTTTGTTATGGGCCGTCTGTGATGGCGTAGGCCGGACCTGTCGGTTATCTACGAGGTGGTGGCGGTCGGGAGTCGCGTACTGTCGGTAGCGTCGTGCCGTACCCGACGGTTCCAGCAGTAGCTACCCTCCCGACGGAGCCACCGAGAAGAAGCGACTACGATTCTGTCTCCAATCCGTGGCTATACGTCACCGCCGCGAGACCGAACGCGTATGACTCGAACGGCAATCGCGTTCGCGCTCGTGGCGATGGTCGCGTGGGGACTCTGGGCGGTGTTCGCCGACTTCGCTACGCGGTCGCTCGCTCCCGAAGTTGCGATGGTCGTCTCCTACGTCGCAGGTATCGGCGTCGCCGTGGTGTACGTCCTCGCGCAAGGGCAGCGTCCGGCGCTCTCGACGGTCGGCGTCGGCTACGCAGTGCTCGGCGGTCTCTTCTCCGGTATCGGGGCGATAAGCTACTACGTCGCGCTCCAGCGGGGGTCCGCCGGTGTCGCCACCACCGTCACCGCGCTCTACTTCGTAGTCGCGGCAGTCCTCGGCGTTCTCTTCCTCGGCGACTCGCTCACGACCCGGGACGCGGCGGGTATCGCGCTCGCCGTCGGCGCGGTCGCGTTGCTCTCGACCTGACTGCTCAACTAGACGGTGTTGTTCTCCGGAGAACTGGTCGGGTCGCCGATTGAAGCCAGGACGAGTTCCGTCACTGGGCGTGACGACGAGTAGCGGCCGGAGTACGTCTCACCGCTCCCACGCAGGCGGCGCGCGGTCGAGTCGTCGCAGCGCCGCGGGGTAGCCGAACGCGACCACCAGCGCGATTGCGATTCGGGGGACGAACCCGCCGATACCGGCCGCCTCCAGCACGAGGACACCCGCGAAGTACAACAACAGCATTATCAGAAACTGCGGCAGCAACTGCCGCCACGTCGAAGTCATACGGAAACTGAGGGCCTACGGGGATTTAACTGTGGGGTGACGACTCTTCGCGTCACCGTCGCGTGTCCGGAATCTTGATGTTCGGGCGTTGTCCTGTTCGTGATGGTACGCCCGCCCTCTCGCGCAGACGCGTTCTCCACGGAGCAGTCGCCCTCCTCACGGGTCTCGCCGGTTGTAACGACTCGACGACCGACAGCGGTTCCGCCCCCGCCGACCGACGAACGGAGAACGTCCCCCGCGACCCCGAGTTCGTCACGCTCGGGGACTCCGACGCCGGACTCTCGTTCGTCTTGTTGATAGAATGAAAACAACACGGGGGTTTATCTGAGTGGCGGTGAGTGTCCAAAGTATGTTCGGAGAGGACGGCGGCGGGATGGACGCGGACGTCACCGGGTCCAGACACTCGATACGGATGGGCGGAACGACGAAGGCGATACTGGTCTTACTGGGTTTTCTCGCGGTCTTCTTCCTCCTGCTGGTTCTGTACGGCTGACCGCCTCGGACCGCGTTACCTACGACTCGGCAGCGACCGACTTACCGAACGCGCGTCAACTCGAAAAAAGCCTCTACTCGTATATCTTCTCTCGCTCGCGCGACCGGGACCTCGACCGTGACTTCGCGCCGCCGTTACCGCCGAGGAACCTCGAAACGAGGAGGTACGCGAGGTACAGTAGGACGGCGACGACCAGAATCGACACGAGGGTACTCACCAGCCACGAGACGACGCCGAGGACGACGCTCACAATTTCCACGACGACCCAGAGGAGGACCAGACCGAGGAACGCCCATCCGCCGAGTCGGAGTAGCTTGTTCATATTAGACAGTTTAGGTATCGTCCGACATTAGTGTTTTGTCGCCCGTTCGAGGCGGTTCGGATTTCGGTCCACGTTTCGGGACACCGCGTCCGCCCTGCGTCCCGCGCTCAGGTCGTCACGCCCAGATGGCGGTCCAACACCGCCTCGTCGTCGCGCAATTGGTCGCTCGTCCCGTGGTAGACGATTTCGCCGCGGTCCAGCACGTAGTGGCGGTCCGCGAGTTCGAGGGCCACCTCCACGTTCTGCTCGACCAGCAGTACCGAGATGCCCTCGTCGTTCAGACTCCGCACGAGGTCCTCGACCTGCCGGACGACGAAGGGCGCGAGACCTTCGGTCGGTTCGTCGAGCAGGAGCAGGTCCGCGCCCGCGACCAGCGCTCTGGCGATGGCGAGCATCTGCTGTTCGCCGCCCGACAGCGCCGCGCCCTTCCGGTCGGGGTGCTCGCGGAGGTTCTCGAACTCCGCCAGCACGTCCTCGGGGTCCCGCGGGTCGGCGGTCTCGCCCCCGCCCAACTGGCCGACGCGGAGGTTCTCGGCCACCGTCAGGCCCGGGAAGATGCGGCGCTCCTCGGGCACGAACGCGACGTTCCGCCGGACCGTCTCCTCGGGCGAGAGACGGGTCACGTCTTCGCCCCGGAAGACGACGCTCCCGTCGGAGGGGACGACGTTGCCCACGACCGACCGTAGGGTGGTGGTCTTGCCCGCGCCGTTCCGACCGACCAGCGAGACGACCTCGCCCTCGCCGACGCAGAGCGACACGCCGTGCAGGACCTCGGTCGCGCCGTACCCCGCGACAAGACCGGACACGTCGAGCAGTGGGTCCTCGCACGCCCCGGCGTCCAATCGTCCCGATTCCGCCGCGTCTCGGAACTCGTCGCTCACTCCCGAACACCTCCGAGGTACGCCCGCTGAACGTCGTCGTCGTCCGCGATTCGCTCGGGGGTTCCGGTCGCCAGCACCTGCCCGCGGTGGAGGACCGTCACGCTGTCCGAGACGTTCATCACGAGGTCGATGTCGTGTTCGATGAGCAGCAGCGTCCGGTCGGCCAGCACCTCCTCGACGAGCGCTATCGTGTCTCGCGTCTCCTCGCTCCCCATCCCCGCAGTCGGTTCGTCCAGCAACACGAGGTCGGGGTCGGTCGCCAGCACCAGTCCGAGTTCGAGCCGCCGCCGGTCGCCGTGGGCCAGCGCTCTGGCGTACTCCGTGGCGCGACCTTCCAACCCTATCTCTGCAAGCACGTCGTCGGTTCTGGACTCGACCTCCCCGAATCGGTCGGTCGGACTGAACAGCTTCCGGGGGAGCGAAATCCGGCCCTCGCCCTCGGCCACCGACTGGGCCGCCAACCGGACGTTCTCCCGGACCGACAGGCCGCCGAAGACGGTGCTTATCTGGAACGACCGGCCCATTCCGCGCCGGACGCGCTCGTGTGGCGCGGTCCGAGTCACGTCTTCGCCCCGGAAGTAGACCGCCCCGGCGGTCGGTCGGAGCGCCCCGCTGAGACAGTTGAACAGCGTGGTCTTGCCCGCCCCGTTCGGTCCGATGACGCTCCGGAACTCCCCCGCTTCGACTTTGAGGTCCACGCCGTCGAGGGCCACGAAGTCGCCGAACCGCTTGGTCAACCCGTCCGCCCGGAGGACGGGGTCGGTCTCGGCGTCGAACGTCGCGGCGCCGTCGGCGGTCGCCATCACTCGTTCACCTCCTCGGCGAGGGGTTCGTCCTCGCCGCGCCCCTCGCGCCCTTCGCGCACGCCGGTGCGTCCGCCGGCGGTCTCCAGCAGTTTCTCGGGCAGCGAGACGAGTCCGCGCGGGAGCGCGATGACGAAGATTACGAACACGAGTCCGAGGAAGAACTGCCACTGGTCGGTGTACGACGACAGCAGGTCCTCGAACCCGATGTAGACGCCCGCGCCGACCATCGGGCCGTAGAGCGTCCCCATCCCGCCGAGTACCGTCATCACCACGACTTCGCCGGAGTTGAGCCAGAACAGCAGCGAGGGCGCGACGAACTGGTTCTGGACCGCGAACAGGCCGCCCGCCAGCCCCGCCATCGCACCGCTGACGACGAACGCCCGGCGCTTGTAGGCGGTCACGTCGTAGCCCACGAACTCGGTCCGGCGCTCGCTCTCCCTGATGGACTGGAGGACGCTGCCGAACGGCGCGCGCATCATCCGGCGCGCGACGAGGTACGACCCGACAACGGTGGCGAGCAGGAAGTAGTAGAACAGGCCGTCCTCGCGCACGAGGGGCACCGCCTCGGCGATTTCGTCCAACTCCATCGCGGCCCCGCCGATTCCGTACACCACCTCCGCGCCGAACAGGCCGTCGCTCCCGCCGGTCCACTCGAACTTGAAGACCGCCCGGTAGAACAACTGGGCGAACGCCAGCGTAATCATCGAGAAGTAGACGCCCGAGACCCGAATCGAGACGTGACCGATGGCCCACGCGATGGCCGCGCAGACGACGACGGCGACCGCGAGCGCGACGAACGCCGAGGGCGTCACGTGAAGGAGGACCAGCACCGCGGCGTAGGCCCCGGTCCCGTAGAACAGCGCGTGGCCCAGCGAGACGAGTCCGGCGTAGCCCATCACGAAGTCGAGGCTGAGCGCGAACAGCGCCCAGACGAGGACGTCCGAGAGGAGCGTCAGGACGTACTCGGAGTAGAGCACCTCGACGCCGAGGGGGACGACCGCAAGCAGGCCGACCGCGGCCGCCCCGAGTCCGGCCCGCTGGCGGTCGGTCAGCACGCCGCCGCTCCGCCCGGCGAGCAGTTCGCCCTCCGAGTCGCCCGACTCCTCCGCGGCGGGGGTGCCGTACAGTCCCTCGGGCTTGAGGAGCAGGACGCCTATCATCAGTACGAACACCACGAGGCCCTCCAACACCGGGAGGTACGTCCGCGTGAGGGTCTGGACGACGCCGACCGTCAGTCCGCCCACCACCGCGCCCCGGAAACTACCGAGACCGCCGAGAACGACGATGACGAACGCGGGGATGATGACCGTGTTCCCCATGCCGGGGTTGACGTTCTGGTAGGCCCCGAGGACGACCCCTGCGACCGCCGCGAGCGCCGCCCCGACTCCGAAGACGAGGGTGTAGTACCGGTCGATGTCGATGCCGAGGTTCCGGACCATCTCGCGGTCCATCGACCCGGCGCGCACGACCAGTCCGAACCGTGTCTCGTTCAGCGCCCACCACGTCGCCAGCGACAGGACCGCGCCGAACGCGACGATGAAGTAACTGTACAGCGAGTTCGTGACCCCCAGTATCGTGACCGGCCCGTCCAGAATCGGGGGTGCGGCCAGCGCCTTCGACTGCTTGCCCCAGAAGAAGGTGATGACGTCGTTGAGCATCAACACCAGTCCGAAGGTCAGCAGGATGTGGTAGAGCGGACTCCGGTCGTAGAGCGGTCGGAGGGTGAGACGCTCGATGACCGCGCCCACCGCGCCGACGAGGAGCGGGGCGACCACCAGCGCGACCCAGAACCCAGCACCGCCGAAGGGGGCGACGATTGCGAACGCGAAGTACGCGCCCAGCGCGAACAGTTCGCCGTGCGCGAAGTTGATGACGTCCATCACGCCGAAGATGACCGACAGTCCCGCGGCTATCAGGACGTAGACCATCCCGATGGTCACCCCGTTCAGCAGTTGCTCGACGAACCCCGTGACCCCGACCATGTCAGAGGTCGCAGTTCGTCTGTCCGCAGGGCGGGATGGCGTTCTTCCCCTCGACTTTCTTGCGAAGCGCCACCCTCGCGGCGTCGCCGGAGTCAGGTTTCACGTTCTCTCCGGCCCAGACGGGGTTGGTGGCCTGATGGTCGCACTTGCGGAACTTGTTCGGGCCGAAGACGCTGGGCACCTCCAGTCCCGGCAGGGTGTCCTTGACCGCTTCGGGGTCGTTCGTTCCGGCCTCTTCGATGCCGTGGGCGGTCATCCGGATGGAGTCGTAGGCGACCCGGGCGAAACTGTCGGGCGTCGAACCGTACGCGTCCCGATACGCCGACACGAACTCCTGATTGTCGCCGGTCTCGACCTGCGCGTTGTACCGGACCCCGCCGTAGGTGCCGTACGCCGCCGGCCCGAGCGCGTTCCGGACGACTTGGAACGTCATCGTGGGACTCACCAGTTCCACGTCCTGCTTCAGCCCCGAGTTGGCGGCCTGCTTGGTGAAGTTGATGAGGTCGCCGCCGGTCATCCCCAGCACCGCCACGTCGGCCTCGGAGTTGCTTATCTGACTGACGTACGACCCGTAGTTGCTCGCGCCGAGTTGCGACCGCGAGACCCCGACCTCGGTGAAGTCGTCGCTGGCTTCGCTCATTCGGGACTTCCACTCCCGTCGGACCGACTGGCCGTAGGCGTAGTCGGCGATGTGGAACCAGACGTTCGTCCCGACGTTGTTCGCGGTCCACGGGGCGACCGCCTCCGCGATTTGAGCGGTGTGGGTCTCGGCCCGGAACACCCACTCGTTGCACTTCGCACCCGTGATGTTCATCGCCGCCGCGCCGGGGTTGTAGACGACCTCTTCGTTCGCCGCGAAGGAGTTGAGCGCGAGCGCGGTCGAACTCGAAATCGCGCCCATGAGGAACTGGGCGTCGTCCTGCTGGACGACCTTCTGGGCCACCTGTCGGCCGGTCGCGGTGTCTGCCTCGGTGTCCTCGTACACCGCCTCCATCTCGAAACTGAACTGGTCGCTCTCGTTGACGTGCCGGACCGCGAGTTTCGCGCCGTTCCGCTGGCCCTCCGCGAGTCCGCCGTACGGACCCGTCATCGGACTCAGCACCCCGTAGGTGACGGTGTCGATGTTCTGTCCGCCGCCGAGTCCCGCACCGCCGATACAGCCAGCCAACGCCCCCGTCCCCGCGATTCCGGCGAGTCTGAGAACGTTCCGTCGAGATGTGAGTCCGTCGCTGCCCTGCTCCGTCGTTCGCCCCCGACCGTGGTTACTGTTTTCGCGCCCCATACCACTCATGCGGAATCTTCGATAATAAACTATTGTGTAGGATGTAGCCCCGACGCCGCCGAAATAACCTCCGTTTCGTTGGCACCTGTTCCGCCGCGAGACGGGTTCGTATGCCCGAACTGCCTCACTCGGACTGGTCCGGACCGACTTTTCAGACTACTTCGGACAGCCTTCACTCGAAGTGCGGCACCACTTCCTCGCCCAACCGCTCGACGCACTCGACCATCCGGTCTGTGCCGACGCCGGGGTGATACGTCCGGAAGATGAAGTGAACGTCGTCGCCCAAGGCTTCGCGGTACTCCTCCAACTGTTCGACGACCTGTTCCGGCGTCCCGAAGACGGCCTGCTCCTTCAACTCCTGCTTTCGCTCCTCGTCGAGTTCTTCGACCTCTTCGCCCGAGAATATCTCGGCGTAGCGGCGCTGGATGTAGAAGTAACCCTCTTTCATCGCCTCCCACGCCCCCTCTCGCGACTCGCCGACGAACCCATGCTGGAGGACGTATATCTGGAAGTCGTCGTCCTCGTCGCCGTCCTCGCTGGCGTCGTCCCGCAGGCCCTCCTCCTCGCGGACGCTCCGGATGTCCTCGACGCGCTTACGGACGCCCTCGACCGAGAGCGCCGAGGGCGCACACCACGCGTCGGCCACCCGCGCCGCCCGGCGGACCGCGGGTTTCGCGGACCCGCCGTACATGACCGGAACGTCCGACTCGGGTTTGGGCGTGACGCTCACGTCGGGCGACACGTCGTGGAACTCCGCGTCGTACTCCAGCGGCCCGTCGGACCACGCCGCCCGGAGGAGGTCGGTGGTGTCGCGCATCCGCTCGACGCGCTCCTCGCGCGGGACGCCGAACTGCTCGAACTCGTCGGGGTTCGACCCGATGGCGAGTCCGAGGGTGAGTCGGCCCTCCGAGAGCAGGTCCACCGTCGCGGCGTCCTCCGCGAGGCGGACCCCGTCGTAGAGCGGTGCCAGCGCGATGCAGGTACCGAGTTCGACTTGCTCGGTCTCGGCCGCCAGCGCCCCGAGCGTCGGCATCGTCGCCGAGAGGTAGCCGTCCTCCGCGAAGTGGTGTTCCGAGACCCACGCGCTGGCGAGGCCCGCGTCGTCGATGGCCCGGCCGAGCGTCAGCATCTCGTCGTAGATTTCGGTCATCGACCGCTCGTCGTCGGGTCGTCGCTGGCAGGTGAACAGTCCCGTCCCGATTTCCATACCCCGACGGTCGGCCGGGACCGTCTTAATGTTTTACGAGCGAGATGTTGGTGCGCTACGAACCGAAGAGAGCGCTGGCACGGAGAGCCGCCGGAGTCCCGTTCGTCGCCGAGGGTTCGGCCGAGTCCCGTCTCAGTCCCCGGTCTCGTCTTTCTGGACGGTCTCCCGGCCGATGAACCGGGGCCGCTCGTCGATGGCGAGGAAGTTGTCCACGTCCTCGCGGGCCTCCTTCGCCTTGCCCCTGTCGGGGTCGTAGTCGCGGCTTCCCTCGCTACCGAGTGCGTCGTGGAGGTCCTCGAGGTCCTCGAAGTAGAGTTCGGCGACGCCGTCGAACTCGGCGTTCTCGGGGTCGGTCGGCAGAACCGTGCTGTACTTCACGACGCCCTCGATTTCGCGGGCGATGGGGGTGTGTTCGTTCTGCCAGTGGTCCACGAACTCCTCGTGAGTCATCCCCTCCTTCCGGACGAGGAACGCCGAGTGCTTGTACAGCCCGTCTGTCTCGCCGTCCACCTCGTCCTTCTGAACCGTCTCCTCGCCGATGAACCGGGGCCGCTCGTCGATGGCGAGGAAGTTGTCGACGTCCTCGCGGGCCTCCTTCGCCTTGCCCTTGTCGGGGTCGTAGTCGCGGCTCCCTTCGCTACCGAGTGCGTCGTGGAGGTCATCTCGGTCCTCGAAGTAGAGTTCGGCGATACCGTCGAACTCGGCGTTCTCGGGGTCGGTCGGGAGGACGGTCTGGTAGCGCGCGACCCCTTCGATTTCGCGGGCGATGGGGGTGTGTTCGTTCTGCCAGTAGTTCACGAACTCCTCGTGAGTCATGTCGTCCTGCCGAACCAGCAACGCGACGTGCTTGTACATATTCCACCTAACAGGTGGCGCGCTCATAAAACCACGCGCAGGTCGAGACGGACCGTCCGCTCGGCGGTCCGTCAGTGCCCGCCGGAGGCGAGGTGAAGTCCCGAGATGCCGACGACGATGACGCCGATGAACCCGATTCGCGCGAGGTCGGCGGGTTCGTCGAACAGGACGATGCCGAGCGTCGCGGTTCCGACCGCCCCGATGCCGGTCCAGACCGCGTAGGCGGTCCCCACGGGAAGGTCCTCGACCGCCTTCGCGAGCAGGAGCATGCTGACTATCAGCGCGACCACGGTGGCGGCGGTCGGGACGGGTTTCGAGAGTCCGTCGGAGTACTCCAGACCCACGGCCCACGCGACTTCGAACAGACCCGCGACGAGGAGGACGTACCACGACATTCGTCCGAGGATAGCCGACCGGCGAGGCTATGTCTTGCGTTTCTCGCTGCGGGTGAGACCAGTGACTCCGGAGCGTCTACGTGTCGTAGCGGTCTTCTAGAATCAGCACAGCGAACGTCGCGGCCATGACGAGCGCTGTCGGGACGACGCCGTCCGTCACGAGTGCGGTCGTTGCACCGACGAGGAGTCCGGCGATAAGCAGACCCACACTCTTCAGGGTACCGACGGTTCCATAGTTCATGTCCGATACGTGTCCTCTCTGCGAAAGTAAACGTTGCGCTACCGGTTTCCGTCTGCGCGCCGAACCGGACTGCGCTCCCCCTTGCCGACTCTGATGCACTCGGCGACACGACAAAACTTATTCCGACGCCCTCCGGATTTCGGGACGATGCCCTCCAACTACGACAGTCGCTCGCGCGGGAGACCGCTCGGTATCACGATACTCTGCGTCCTCGGGTTCCTCGGCGTGTTCTTCTCGCTCGTCGGGATGCTCGGCGTCATCGGTCGCGGCGGCCCCTTCGCCGTTATCGGACTCGCGGGTCTCGCACTGGTCGTCGCGAAAGGAATCGTCCTCACCGGCCTCTGGTCGCTCCAGCAGTGGGGCTACAAGTGGGGAATCCGGCTGTACGCCCTCGCTGCGGTTCTCGACCTCGTGACGTTCAGCATCGTCTCGCTGATAATCGACGTGCTCATCGTCGCCTACATCGCCAGTAAGGCCGACCACTTCCGGTAGAACCGCGTCACGGCGTCTCGAGTGCGGTTTCGGTCTCGAAGTCGATGTCCACCTTCTCGTTCCAGAGTTTCGCTTCACCGTCCACGCGGACGTACACCGGTTCGCTCGCGCCGATGAGTTCGTTCGCCACGCTCTGCTGGGTCTCCGTCCGGGGTTTCGCTACGACCGTAACATCGGTCGTTCCGTGGGACTCGACCACGAACGTCGGCGTCTTCTCGTCCGGACAGGGGAGACCCTCCTCGCGAACGAAGTCGTGGTACGTTCGGTTCGCGCTGACGAGGTCCACGAAGTCACACCCCCGGACCTCGCCGCGGGCGAACTCCGCGAACGACTCGCCCCGTCCCGAAAATACGCCGTAGCTCACGCGGTTGACCGGAACGCGATACTGGGTCGGATTACGGATTTCGACGGTCGCGGCGACCCGCACGTCCTTCGCGGTCGGCGATTCGAACGTGACGTCCTGGAGTCCCATCGACGCCCACTCGACCTGCTCGGCGGGCGTGGCGTCCTCGGGGGCATTCGGAGTCCCGCGTTCGCCGCTTCCAGTACAGCCGGCGGTGACGCCGACGACCGGGACAGACAGTGCGCCGAGGAGAGCGCGGCGGGAGGGCGATTCGAGGGTGTCGCGTCTGTTCACGTAACGTGGCTGTCATCAGAAACGGAAAAACGTTCGGGGGCGTCCCGTCCGCTACGTCACCTACTTTCATTACGTCTCTCGATGTAACCCAGTCCATGGGATTCTATCAACGCGATTTCATGGAAGGCACTCGCGGCACGATGGGCGTCGATTGGGAGGAGCGCATCGACTTCCAGCGCATGCGGCGCGAGCGCAAGGA